>JAYUXA010000035.1:0-4585 GCA_043753245.1 Chitinophagaceae bacterium | reverse complement strand
CTTCATTTTTGGAAATATCCGCAATAAACCCGGTAAGAAAATCTTCTACTTTACCTGTGGGTTTGCCGTTGATGAATGGCACGAATACCACTTTAAACCCTGCCAGCTGAGACCTGTTCCAGGAACCATGCTGTCCCACAAAAGCACCTTTGCGATAATTGGAAGGAAAAGCTGTTTTATCGTAAAAGGCAAGTCCGAGCGACGCAGTGTGCGCACCTAATCCTACATCCGGTATAATAGATTTCCTGACAAGATCAGGGTTCTGACCTTTCAACCGGGGATCCTCATGCTGACCAAAATAAGAATAAGGCCAGCCATAGAACCCTCCTTCTTTTACACTGGTCAGATAATCAGGAACCAGATCGTCACCCAGTTCGTCCCGTTCATTAACAGCGGTCCACAAGGTATTTGTACCCGGAGCCCAGGACATGCCCACCGGATTTCTTAATCCGTAAGCATACACACGCTCACCGGATCCATCCGGGTTTATTTCAAGAATATTAGCTCTTCTGGCTTCAATGGCCATACCATGTTCTGCCACATTACTTGCAGAGCCTACACTAATATAAATTTTTGATCCATCAGGGTTGGAAACTATGTTTCTTGTCCAGTGATTATTATATCCGCCGGCAGGGAGTTCAAGGATCTTTTTCCCTGGTGCGGTGATTTTGGTAGCTCCTTCTGCGTAAGAATATTGCATTAATCCATCCGTATTTGCTACATAAAATGATCCGTTCAGTACCAGCATCCCCAATGGTCTGTTGAGTTGCTCCAGATACTGTTCGCGTAATTCGGGAACGCCGTCTTTATCCGCATCCCGAAAAAGAGTAACTCTGTTTGCAGGAGATCCGCCTGTCTGCGCTTCAGAGACAAAGATATCTCCATTGGCAGCCTGATAGATCCACCTTGGATTATTAAAATTATCTGCATACTTAGTGACCCTGAAGCCAGCTGGTGCCACTGGAGTTTTTCCTGCCGGCCAGCCAATCACCTTTGGAGAATTACTTACCGATTTGGTAGCATAAGGTGGAGGAAGGGTATCACCTGCCACTATCCCTGTAGAATCCTGGTTGGGACCGGATGTTTGCTTAGAAGCGTTACTGCACGAAATGATACAGACAGCAGAAAATAAAATACCTGACATCACATTAATCTTTTGCATAAATCGCTAATTTAGATTGGTATCAACAATACCCGTGCCTGATCTTCTGGCATTATTTTTTAAAAATTATTGCTAATAATACGGGGTTGATATCGCAGACCATCTCCATAAACCAGCTATTATGAATGGCAAAGGTGTAGTAGTTCTTTCCCTATGTGTAATTCTGATACTCCGGTTGGTATCTATGGGATTAATGGGATTGATGCCCCAGGATGCTTATTACTACTATGTATACGGGGAGCATCTTTCCTACTCTTATTATGATCATCCTCCTCTTGTGGGATATATGCTACGGTTGTTTAAAGAGCTATTTGGAAAATCAGTTTTCACCATTAAGCTGGCAGATACCGTTATATCTGCACTTACTATTGCGGTTTTTTATAAATTATCGTTGTATTTTTTGAGCCCTCATCAGGCACGCAAGTCGCTGGTATTGCTTTTTTCCACATTGATGGTCACCATTCTTTCGCTGGTGTCCACACCAGATGTTCCGCTCTTATTATTCTGGTGTTTGTCCCTTATCATGCTGTACAATGCTATTTTCAAAGAAAAAAAAATCTACTGGATCTGGTCCGGATTGATGATGGGACTGGCTTTTGACAGCAAATACACGGGCATCATGCTGCCTGCAGGACTGATATTGTTTCTGCTTTGTTCAAACGAATACAGGAAAAAAATTATATCCTGGGAACTGGCAGCTTGTTTCCTGGTATTCGGCATGCTTGTCTTTCCGGTTGTGTTCTGGAATGTTCACAATGATTTCGCTTCTTTCCGTTTTCAGTCGGAGGAACGTGTTAACACGTTCAAACTTACACCCTTGAATTTTGCCGGATTGATCGGTCATCAGGCAGCATTGCTTACTCCAATACTTTTATTTTTTCTTGGATACATATTGTTCAGAGCGTTTAAGAAATACATCCTTAAAAAAAAGACGATCTCCCCGGAGAATCTATTTCTCTTCAGCTTTTTTGTTCCTCTGTTTTTAGGTTTTATTTTTGTTTCTTTTTTTTATTGGGTAAAATTAAACTGGATGATGCCTGCATATATTACGGGGATATTACTGGCTGCAACCTATTTTTCTGAAAAATGGATCCGGTACCAGGTTTTATTTTCACTGGTAATTCATGTAACGCTGGCGGTGGAGATCTTTTTCTATCCTATTCAGATCAAATCGGATGATACCTGGTTTGGCTGGAAAGAGCTGGCCATAAATGTGAATCAATTACGCAGTCAGCATCCGGGAGCTTTTATATTTTCGGCTGACAATAATAAAACTTCTTCCATCCTTAACTTTTATTCGGACAGCATGGTATTCAGTAACAATATAATTGGTGAAAATGCTTTACACTTTGATTATATTGGATCTGATCTTAAGGCGCTGAAAGGAAGAGATGCTATATTTCTTAATTCCATTCCTTCTTTTTCTGATGAAAAGAAACAAAACGAATTTCCGAAAAGTATTCAATTGTATTTTGATGAGGTATCAGAAATGAATCCTATACTGATCAGGAATAACAATCGTCCCATGCGGAAATTCCTGGTTTTTTACTGCACCAATTATCATCCTGATAAAAATAAGGCTGTAAGCAACGCTACTTCTCCTGTTTCTGCTTCTTTACCCATACCGCTACCGGATTCATCTATTCGGAAATAGGGAAGATTTACGAATAGAAAGCACCCCTGCAATGCTTCTCTTCATAACAGCAACCAATTCCCTGTTTTCAGGAAAGTAAGGTACTGACGTTATCAAACAGCAGTCAACGCAGCACCTGATCTTACCGGTTATGATGCATTACCAAAAAAAAGAGTATATTTGCAATTCTTGATGTTATTCCTCTCAAATGATTGTGTTGATCTCATTCTACTCATTCCCCGAAGGCTTAATGTAAGGCAGGTAATTGTCAGCTATTGACGTCTTACCCTTTCTCAATTAAAAGATTATAATGTTATTTAAAGATCTAGAGCTCATTGAGCCCATTTTAAAGGCGTTGACCCAGGTGGGTTATGAAAAGCCTACAAGTATTCAATTAAAAGCTATCCCTATCGTGCTTAGCGGCAAAGATTTGCTGGCGAGTGCACAAACAGGAACCGGTAAAACCGCCGCTTTCACTATACCATTGCTTCAATTGATGAACAATGATACCAGCAGGCGTCCCGGGAAAAAGCCCATTCGTACATTGATTTTAACACCTACCCGGGAACTGGCTATTCAGATTGGGGAAAGTATCAATGATTATGGTAAATTTCTGAACCTTAATTATCTGGTTGTTTTTGGAGGTGTGCCGCAGAACCAGCAGGTAAGATCACTAGGTGCAGGTACTGATATTCTGGTGGCAACACCGGGAAGATTACTTGATCTGATCCAACAGGGTTATATAGACCTGTCTGCTGTAAAATATTTTGTCCTGGATGAAGCAGACCGGATGCTGGACAGTGGCTTTCTACATGATGTAAAGAAGATTATCTCCCGGCTTCCTGTAAAGAGACAGACACTTTTGTTTTCTGCTACTATTCCTACCGAAATCAAACAATTGTCCCAGAAGATATTGAATGAGCCTGAATATGCAGAAGTAAATCCTGTGGCTTCCGTGGCTTCTATTATCCAACAGTCGGTGTACCATGTTGAAAAACATCACAAACAATCCCTGCTGATCGATATCCTTAAAGATGAACGTTTACAAAGTGTATTGATTTTCACCCAGATGAAACATCATGCAGATAAACTTGCAAAAAGTTTATTGAACTCAGGTATCCGGACTCAGGCGATCCACGGAAATAAATCACAAAGCCAACGGCAGAATGCCCTTGAAAACTTTAAGGCTGGTAAAACCCGCGTACTTATTGCAACAGATATTGTGGCCAGAGGTATAGATATCGATGAGCTTTCTCATGTGATCAATTATGAATTGCCTAATGTAGCGGAAACCTATGTACACCGTATCGGAAGAACGGGTCGTGCAGGAAGTGCAGGTGTGGCTATTTCCTTCTGTTCATCTGAAGAAAGAATGTTTCTGAAAGACATACAAAAGCTGATCAAACAATCTATAACCGTTTCCGATCACCGTTATAATGCGGTGAGTTCCAGGAACTGATCCTTTTAGAAAGCCCGATATTTAAACAAAGCCCCTTAAAAGGGCTTTTTTGTTTTCTGGCATAGCATAAACAGGTTGGAAACACCGTTTATTGAATTAGTAGTAATATTGACTCACTAAACTCCTGAATGGTGCCAATAGATCCGGTTGCAAAAAAAATGGAGTCTCCTTTTTTACAGGGAGGTGGAGAAATGGGCCGGCTTATACGGGCCTTTGACTGGTCAGCAACACCTATCGGTGATCCTGACCAGTGGCCGATGTGCCTGAAAAGTACCGTTAGTACTATCCTTCATTCCCGTCATCCCATGTTTTTATGGTGGGGTGCAGGTCT
>JAYUXA010000034.1:0-22172 GCA_043753245.1 Chitinophagaceae bacterium | reverse complement strand
TGTATACTTTGTTTCCAAAAGTATTGCTCAACTTGTTTCCAGAAATGATGCACTTCTTCTTTCCTAAAATTGTGTATTGTTCCTTTCCGCTTACATATTTTAAGATTTATGTGGATAGGCGCCTATAATACACCACTATTTGAAGGATTATGACATTTTAAAAAGGTTTGTTTAAATGTAAACGAATATGAAGAACAGTTTTTTTATTTTACTAGGCATAGTGCTTATTACGGCCAATAGAAATTATAGTATTGCCCAGACTCAAAAAGATTTTACGTTGATTGGTGATTATGTTGGATATAGAAGAGCAAATGATGCAATGGATTTTCAGTGTACAAATGGTAAAGTGCGTTTGGAAATGTGCACTGATGATATCGTAAGAATTCGGATGAGTGAAACGGGGAAATTCAAGCCAAATGAACCTTATGTTGTAATACAATATAATTGGACTGCCACCTCCTATAAGGTTAACGACAAGGGAAAATATATCGCCATTGAAACCCAACGGTTACTAATAAAAGCATTTAAGTCACCTTTCCGATTTGAGTTTTATGATATAAACGGGAATTTAATCAATAGAGATTATAAGGAAGGAAGCATGGGATTTCGGGGCAAGGAAGTTATCTGCAAAAAAGAATTAACGCCAACGGATCATATTTTTGGATTAGGGCAGCGATACGAAAAGAGCGATTTGCGGGGTACCAAAACAACTTGCTTAGTAACACGTGAATATACTCCGGTTCCTTTTTATCTAGGTACAGATGGCTATGGTATATTTTTTCATAACACCTTCGCGTCTGATTTTGATTTCACCAAAAACCCTTCTACGTTCTCGGCTCCAGGAGGGGCGGAACTGGATTATTACTTTATTTACGGACCCGACTTTAAGCACATTATACATCAATATTCCCTTATTACTGGAAAATCGCCATTGCCGCCAAAATGGGCATTTGGACTATTTTATAGCAGATGGAATGAAGACTTTTATACCAAAGGACAAGAATTCCCAGATGGAGGATATGCTCAATATGGACAGAACGGGATGCTTAAAACGATCCAATCAGCCCGCAAAATTTGGGATTGGCCACTTGATGGAATCCGTGTGCATTCCACAGGGCCGGAACAAAACTTCTATGCCAGTCCCAAAAAAAGCTGGCCCGAGTTCATCTGGGGTGCTTTTCCCAGCGTTGATAGCATGATTAATCAATTACATGAGCAGAATATCCATCCACTTTTTTGGGAAGCACCCGGCGTTTTCGAAAAAACAAAGATGTACGAGGAAGGTGTCAAGAACAACTACTTTCTAACCTCTGGCGGTAAACCTAAGGGCGTGGTTTTTGGTTACAATTCCCCTCCAGGTGGATTGGTAGATTTTTTAAATCCGGAAGCCAGAAAATGGTGGGGCAAGTATCACAATTATATGATTGACTTAGGATCTGATGGTGTCGCAGGTGATTGGGATGCAGTAAATGCACGTGGAGAATTAGTGTCACCTTCGACAGGTTTAAAAGCGGAGGAGTTTGTTAACATCTACTCATTATTGTTTAATCAGGCAAGCTGGGATGCATATAAAGAAAGAAATCCTAACAAACGAAGCATCAATTTTGGTTTGGTCTACTGGGCAGGTGGGCAGCGCTATCCAATGCAGGGTACTCAAGACTCTCATTTATCGGGAAAGGAAAATATAATCGGAGAAATGATGGGATGCATCAACTTGGGTCTTTCGGGAATACCGTTCAGAACCTATACTGATAATGTTTCCCGAGAATTAAACCCAACAGCACCGATTGCACGAATGTCTCAATACTTATCACTCACGGTTGCCGGGGAAAGAACCCTCCAAGCTGTCACCGGAAACGAGAAGGCAGACTGGAACTATCGATATTACGGTAAACTGCGTTACCGTCTCATGCCATATATTTATACCTATGCTCGTGAAGCTACTCAATCAGGTACACCTTTAGTGAGGTCGATGGTGCTCGAATATCAAAATGACACCAGCAGTTATTCTGCTTATGGCCAATATTTGTTGGGTAAAGAAATCCTGATTGCACCCTTGTGGAGTGACACGACTTTCTACCGCGACATCTATTTGCCGGAAGGTGAATGGATCGATTTCTTTGACGAAACGAAATATCAGGGCAAGCAAAGCATAAATTATTATGCCCCGATTGACAGAGTCCCCATTTTAATTAAAGCAGGTTCAATTATTCCAATGGCTCCCGATGGACAGCATTATGTCGACGAGATTAAAAGCCCGCTAACGGTTCAGGTTTATCCTAAAGGCGATTCATCCTTTGAATTATATGAAGATGATGGAAAAAGCTACGATTATGAAAAAGGTGTTTTTAGCATAACAAAATTTACCGCGAAAGAAATTGGTAGTGAACTCCTTATTACGAGGTCCGCGCCAGTTGGAAAATATGCTATCCCCGAAAGAGATCATATTTTCTGTGTTCATAAGGGGGCTAAAATCAAAGATGTTATTCAAGCGGGGCATTCAATGCCTTTATTGAAATCGGAGGAAGAATTTAACCAGGCAAATGAAGGTTGGTGGCAGGAAATTTCCGGTAAGAAATTGCTGTGGATAAAAGTGAAGGGAAGCGTAATGGAAGAGGTGGAAATAAGAGTTATTGGAAACGAGTGAAATTAATTCTCTCTGAATAATTGTTGACCCTGAGAATAGTATATTATTGGCCGGATAGTATATAATTGACGCTGCCCAACATTTGATTGGTTTCGAGAATTATTTTTGCTAAAAGGAAAGCAATTGATTGGCAGTATAATTCAGACCCTGAAGGCTAGGATATTTGAAAAGAATAATCAGATGTTCAGCACTTTTGCATTGAATGGGGAAATGAGTACAGATATCAATCCAGAGTTCTAGCCGATTTCTAAATTTACCGTATCAATCAATATAACCCATATGTCTAAAAATCTATACGTTATCGGGGTGGACTACGGGACCGATTCAGTGCGTTCTGTTTTAGTAAATGCCGGTAACGGGGAGGAGGTTTCTTCATCCGTTTTTTATTATCCACGGTGGAAAAAAGGGCTGTATTGCAAAGCGTGGGAAAACCAATTCTGGCAGCACCCGCTAGATTATGTTGAAGAATTAGAGCATACCCTCAAAGATTGCCTCAGACAAGCCGGCAAAGAAATCGCATCAGAAGTCAAAGCCATTTCCGTTGATACCACAGGCTCTACACCGGTTGCGGTAGATGAAACCGGAACACCACTTTCGCTATTACCGGAATTTAAAGAGAATCCGAATGCAATGTTCGTTTTATGGAAAGTTCATACCGCAATAAAAGAAGCGGCGGAAATCAACGAACATGCACTGATGAGCAAGTACGAGCACATTAAACAGATTGCTTACCATGCAAATATGCAATTGCCGGAGCTCGGCTTGGTTCTTTTTACTTTTGGAAACGTAAGTACAGCAGATCGGGATTCGGGTGTTTTTGCCATTAAACCAAGCGGTATTCCTTACCGGGATTTAACGCTGGAAAAAATGGTGATTGTTGATTTTGACGGAAATGTACTTGAAGGCAATCCTCGTCCCTCATCAGATACCAAAACACACGCGGTACTTTATAAGCACTTGGAAGGTATAGGCGGAATCGTGCATACGTATTCTACTTGTGCTACTTCTTGGGCACAAAGTCAAAGACAGATCCCTATTTATGGAACCACCCATGCGGGTCATAACACAGTTGATATTCCCTGCGCTCCTGCTATGACTGATAATATGATTCAGGGAGATTATGAATATCAAACCGGCTTTCAAATAATGGATTGCTTTAAAAAGAAAGGGTTGGACTATCATGAAGTCGAAATGGTTCTGGTGGGCAATCATGCACCGTTCACTTGGGGGAAAACAGCTGAGAAGGCGGTATACAATAGTGCCGTATTAGAATCGTTGGCGGAAATGGCTTTCCTGAACGAACAAATAAAACCAAACGCTCCGCGACTAAAAGAGCCACTACTTAGAAAAAATTACGAGCGCAAGCACGGGCCTGACTTTTACTACGGGCAGGAGAAATAGGTATAGCCATTAGTTGGATAGTCATTAATCATTAGTGAGTAGTCATCAGGCATTAGTTGAATAGTCATTAGACATTAGCTGAAAAGTGGGAATTGTACAATCACAAATCGTAACTCTAAAATCATAAATCGTAACTCCCAATGATCAATCTTAAACAATTCGAAGTATGGTTCCTAACGGGAAGTCAGCACTTATACGGCGAAGAAACACTGAAACAAGTTGCGGAGCATTCCGGGCTGATTGCAAAAGCACTGGATTCGTCAAGCCGGATTCCGGTAAGGGTAGTGTTTAAACCTACCGTAAAAACTACGGAAGAAATCTATGCAGTTATTCAAGAAGCGAATGTGGCTCCGAATGTCATCGGATTAGTTGCTTGGATGCACACTTTTTCTCCGGCAAAAATGTGGATCCGCGGACTTACTTCGCTAAAGAAACCTTTACTTCATTTACATACACAATTTAATCGCGATATTCCTTGGAATTCTATCGATATGGATTTCATGAACTTAAACCAAAGCGCCCACGGCGATCGCGAGTTCGGCTTTATGGTTTCCCGATTACGATTAAACCGAAAAGTAGTAGTAGGCCATTGGCAAGACGAAGAAGTTTTAGAACAAATAGGAGCGTGGACGCGAGTTGCAGCCGGATGGTACGATTGGCAGGGAGCCAAGTTTGCACGAATAGGTGATAATATGCGTTACGTTGCAGTAACCGAAGGAGACAAAGTTGAAGCAGAAGTTAAGTTCGGATACTCGGTAAACACCTACGGAATTGGAGATTTAGTGAAAGTAATTAACGAAACCCGGGATTCCGACATCGATAAACTCCTATCCGAATACGAGGATCAATATACTGTTGCGGACACCTTAAGAAAAGGAGGAGCGCAACATTCCTCGCTGAGAGAAGCAGCAAAAATTGAAATCGGACTGCGTACCTTTCTTCAAGCCGGGGGATTTAAAGGTTTTACGGATACATTTGAAGACCTTCACGGAATTATTCAGTTACCCGGCATTGCTGCGCAGCGATTAATGAATGAGGGTTATGGTTTTGCAGGAGAAGGCGACTGGAAAACTGCCGCTTTGGTACGAGCTTTCAAAGTAATGGCAGCAGGATTAAAAGGTGGAAATGCTTTTATGGAAGACTATACCTATCACTTCAATCCCGATAATCCATTGGTTTTAGGTTCGCACATGCTGGAAATAGACGAATCAATTGCAAACGGAAAGCCAAGAGTCGAAGTTCATCCTCTGGGAATAGGCGGCAAAGCAGACCCGATTCGGTTGGTATTTAATGTTGCCGGAGGCCCGGCTCTGAATGCTTCAATAATCGATATGGGAAACAGGTTCCGGCTTTTAGTTAACGAAGTGGAAGCTGTAGAACCGGAACATGACCTGCCAAAGCTACCCGTCGCAAGGGTGCTTTGGAAACCTTTGCCGGATATAAAAACTGCTTGTGCCGCTTGGATTTATGCAGGAGGCGCTCATCATACGGCCTACAGTCAGAACCTAACCGGAGAGCACATGCAGGACTTTGCAGACATTGCCGGAATTGAATATGTCCGGATAGGAAAAAATACCAAACTAGAGCAACTGAGAAACGAGCTTCGTTGGAACGAGTTGTATTATCAACGGTTTTAACCATGTTTCTTTTAGAGCGCAGTGAAAGTCTTTCACTAAAGGAGATTTATTTAACTAACCTAAAAATTTCTTAGCAACCACTTATAACCAAAACAAATGGGAAAGTTTACTACAATTGATTACGTCATATTCATTGCATATATTATCATAGTAAGCGGATACGGCTTCTGGATTTACTCACGGAAAAAGAATAGGGGTTCGTCGGACACCAAAGATTATTTCTTGGCTGAAGGTTCTCTAACTTGGTGGGCCATTGGTGCTTCTTTAATAGCCTCTAACATTTCGGCCGAACAATTTATCGGCATGAGCGGAAACGGATTTGTCGTTGGAGTAGCCGTTGCTGCTTACGAATGGGTTGCAGCAGTAGCATTAATCATTGTTGCAATATGGTTTATTCCGGTTTATCTAAAAAACCGAATTTTTACCATGCCCCAGTTTTTAGAAACTCGCTACAACAAAACGGTGAGTTTAATTATGGCGGTATTTTGGTTGTTTCTCTATATTTTTGTTAACCTTACTTCGATATTATTCCTTGGTGCTTTAGCAATAAACAACATCGCAGGCGGCACCAATTTTCATGTTATAGTTATTGCATTAGCGGTCTTTGCTTTAATCATTACCCTTGGCGGGATGAAGGTAATCGGATATACTGATGTTATTCAGGTATTGGTATTAATAGTTGGTGGTTTAGCAACAACTTACATTGCATTAACTTTAGTAAGCGAAAGGTTTGGACATGGCAGCGATGTATTAGCAGGATTTACCGCTATGATGCAAGATGCGCCCGATCATTTTAGAATGATACTTGAAAAACCGGAGCCTAATGCTACTCAAGCCGATATAAACAAGTACTTGATGTTGCCGGGAATTGCGATGTATTTCGCAGGACAATGGATCGTAAACTTAAATTATTGGGGATGTAATCAATACATCACTCAACGAGCTCTAGGAGCTGATTTAAAAACGGCTCGTACGGGTATTCTTTTTGCCGGATTATTAAAGTTAATGATGCCGGTAATTGTCATGCTTCCGGGTATTGCAGCGTACGTCCTGTATAAGAACGGAGGGTTACAAACAGAAATGGCTCCTGGAGGGAAATTTAATCCTGACAATGCTTATTCGGCGATTTTAGGTTTTTTGCCAAACGGTTTACGTGGGCTTTCTCTCGCTGCTTTAACTGCTGCCATTGTAGCTTCGCTTGCAGGAAAAGCAAACAGTATCTCCACTATTTTTACTTTAGATATTTATAGAAAGTATATCAATACTTCCGCACATGAAAAGAAACTGGTGTGGATAGGTCGCATTGCGATAGTCGCAGCAATGCTTTTATCCATCGTCTTCACTTGGGATGACCTGCTAGGAATCGGCGGCGAAGGAGGGTTCACTTTCATTCAGAAATACACAGGGTTTATCAGCCCCGGAGTATTTGCCATATTTATTTTAGGTATGTTTTGGAAACGTACGACCGGTTCAGCTGCAATTGGGGGTGTGCTGGTTGGCTTTGCTCTATCCGTACTGTTTAATAATTATGCACCGGCTTTATTCGGAAACGAAACGCTCTTGTATACTGCCTTTCCGAACGGGAAAGGAGGCTACGAGATTCCTTTTCTTATTTGTATGGGATGGTCGTTCTTCTTTACCGTAATAGCGATGGTACTGATAAGTTTAACCGGTCCGAAGGAAAATCCTAAAGCATTTGAATTGGATAAAACCATGTTTAAAATTGCACCTTCAACATGGGTTCTAATTATCATTACTGTTTTGCTTCTTACTGCATTATACGTCAAGTTTTGGTAGTTATAAACTGCAGTAACTAATATAACAGTTGCGGGACGAAAGCCTTGTTTCTAATCTTGCTACCAATTCAGCGGGAACGGGATGAGCGAGCAGGAGGGCAAGTGCTAAGCCAAATACAGAATTTGATTAGGCAAATCCTCAAAAAGGCTACTATAATAGCGGGATTTTTGAGATCAGCCTGTAAATCTTTTAGGAAGCATGTGTTGCTCCAAGATAAATTTCTTTATTTTTTTTAATTTCTTTGTCTTTCTTTTAAAGCAAATCGCAATAATGGTTTATCCCGTTGTGAAAACATTAAGTTGCCCTCGACTTTAACCGGGGCTTTTTTATGCCTATATTTAAGGCATATGCACTCCCTATTATACTCCCCTGTTACTATACCAAAGGCTAGGGTGATAAGTTAAATGAAGGTTCCCCAATGGTTTCCCCCAAATACGGAACATCGAAGCAAAGTTTACCAACATTCCCTAGCATCAGTATCTTGACATTACTTTAAAAACACCAATTTCGGGTCCACATAATACAACCACATAGCACAAACCATGCATTATTCTTACCTTTGCCCCATGAGCAGGAACGGAAAAGTGATGGTAGCCATGAGTGGCGGAATTGACAGCACGATCACCGCCCTGATGCTGCACGACCAGGGCTACGAAGTGATAGGCATCACCATGAAAACCTGGGATTATGCTACCAGTGGCGGTACAGGGAAGAAAGAAACAGGCTGCTGCAATATCGATTCTTTTAATGATGCCCGCATGGCGGCAGTACAGCATGGCTTCCCCCATTATATCCTGGACATACGGGAAGAATTCGGCGACTTTGTAGTAGAAAATTTTGTAGAAGAATATATAGCAGGACGTACACCGAACCCCTGCGTAATGTGCAACACACATATTAAATGGAGGGCCCTGTTAAAAAGAGCCGATGCACTGGACTGTGAGTTTATTGCTACCGGGCACTATGCCAAGGTTGACCAGCACACCAACGGACGCTATTTCCTTAGCCGTGGCAACGACGATAAAAAAGACCAGAGCTACGTATTATGGGGCCTGCAGCAAGACCTGCTCAGCCGCACGATCCTTCCCCTTGGCACCTATCACAAACCGGAAATCAGGCAGATGGCAATAGACTACGGTTATCCCGGGCTTGCAAAAAAAAGCGAAAGCTATGAGATCTGTTTTGTTCCGGACAACGATTACCGGGGATTTCTTAAACGGCGCATCCCCGGACTTCAGGAAAAAGTGGAAGGCGGCAATTTTATCGATAAGTCCGGCAAGATCCTGGGTAAACACCGGGGCTATCCTTTTTACACGATCGGACAAAGAAAAGGACTGGATATTACCTTTGGCAAACCGGTATACGTAACCGGCATTCAACCCGATACCAATACCATAGTACTCGGTGACGAAGACGATCTTAACCAGTCAGAAATGACCGTTGCTAAAATCAACTGGATGAAATACGACGGCATCACCGATGGAATGGAAGCCACTACCAAAGTGAGGTACAAGGACAAGGGTTCCCTATCCAACCTGTATAGAAGCGATACCGGTATCCGGGTTCGCTTCTATGAAGATGCAAAAAGCATCGCCCCGGGACAAAGCGCTGTTTTCTATGAAGGCAACGATGTCATAGGCGGCGGTATCATCCGGTTTTAATCGTTTAAAAGCAGACAACCAATACAATAAATAACTGTTGATAAGCGTTTCCAGCTGTCTGCCAGCAGACAATTTTATGAAAAAGAAATACCTCTATTTTCTTCTTGCATTAGCGGTTGCTGTATCCCTGGAGGGATGCAAAAAATCGGGTGTGCTTGAAACAGCCACGTTGAATGAATATCTCCCTATGCAGCCGGGAAAGTACATTCACTACCGGCTCGACTCCACACGATTTGTAGATTTCGGACAACGCGATTCAGTGATCTCCTATGATGCAAGGGACATGGTAGAAGCCGCCATTACCGACAACCAGGGAAGGACGAGTTTCCGGGTCGTCCGGTCCTTGCGCGATCTGGCCAGCACCAATGAGGAAGATTATGTGCCGATGCTCACTTATATGGTAACGCCTACCAGAGAAAATATGGAAGTATCTGAAAATAATTTACGCTTCCTGAAATTGAAATTACCGGTAACAGAAGGATTCTTCTGGCGTGGAAACAGTTATCTCCCCGGCACTCCCTATTATGCCGCTTACCAGTTCAGCAATGATGAAGATATTAATCTCTGGGACTACACTTATCAGCAGGTGAACCAATCTGCGGAGATCAATGGTAACGTATATGACAGCACGGTACGCATTCTTCAGGTGGCCGATTCGTCAAATGTCCCTATTGAATTTCCGGACGGCCTTGCCTATAAGAATTACTGGCTGGAACAGTACGCAAAAAATGTAGGGCTGGTTTATAAAGAAGTGATAATGTGGGAATATCAACCACCAAATTCCGGTAACCCCGGATTTACTTCAGGCTTTGGAATAAGACTGAGCATTATTGATCATAACTGATGGCTAAACTATTTTTGCTGTTCATAATATTCTCCGGAACTGTCTTTGTCGCTTCTGCGCAAACGACACGGTATACTGTTTATCTGAAAGATAAGCAGGGCACATCTTTTCATCTTTCCCAACCCTCTTCTTTTTTATCAGCAAAATCTATTCAACGCCGGGCAAAACAAAATATAGCAATAGACAGCACCGATCTTCCCGTAAGCCAGTCTTACAGAGATAGCCTGGCTGCCGTTCCCGGCGTCAGCATACAACATACTTCCAAATGGCTGAATAATATACTTGTAGAACTTTCAGATCCCGCTGCACTTAATAAAATAAATTCCTTTCCTTTTGTGGTGTACACCGATGCCGTGGCTGTAAAAAAGCCCGCAGCTCCCGCTATTCAAAAAAATAATAGCGAAGAGAAAGTACTGGATAATGCCCCGGCGAATGCTGCGTCGTTGTATTTAGAGACTCCTGTTCAGGATTCTTTGTCGTACGGACAAAGTTTTTCTCAGATACATCTGCATGAAGGAGAATTTCTGCACAAGATGGGTTTTCGCGGCCAGGGAATGGATATCGCAATTATAGATGCAGGCTTTTTCGCTTATCAAACAAATCCTGCACTTGACAGTGTGCGCATGAACAACCAGGTGAGAATGGAATATGATTTTGTAAATAAGGAGACCAGTGTAAACGAAGACAATGCGCATGGTGCAAATTGTTTTACCATATTGGCCGCAAATACACCGGGAATGATCGTTGGATCAGCACCTAAAGCAAATTATTACCTGTTTAAAACAGAAGAGACTGCGTCGGAAAAGCCGATAGAAGAAGAATTCTGGATATTCGCTGCAGAAAGGGCGGACAGTGCCGGTGCAGATATGATCTCGTCCTCGCTGGGCTACTCCGATTTTGATGACGCCACCCAGAATATTACTTACACCCAACGCGATGGCAATACCGCTCCCATCACAATAGCAGCAGATCTGGCGGCAAAAAAAGGAATGATCGTCATGAACAGTGCCGGAAATTCCGGGCAGCTGACTACGGATCTTAAATACATGATGTGCCCGGCCGACGGCGACAGTGTGGTGGCTGTGGGGTCTGTAAACAGAAACGGAATTATTTCCGCTTTCAGTTCATGGGGTCCTAACGGAAAAGGAAAAATGAAACCTAATATTGTCTCTATGGGTGAGGGCACTGTATTGGCCAACCGTTTCGGCAACCCCGTTAAAGGCAATGGCACTTCTTATTCAAACCCGAATATTGCAGGACTTATCGCCTGTTTATGGCAGGCCTTTCCCGACCTTTCGAATATGGATATTATTAATGCGGTTCAAAAAAGTGCTGATAAATACAATAGCCCTGATAACCGTTATGGTTTTGGCATTCCTAATATGAGGATTGCATTTAATTTCCTGGAGTTGAAGAGACAGGAAAAATTATCTCTTTTTTTAAAAGACTCCTGGATCAGGGCCTACCCGGTTCCGTTCCTTCAATCGTTTAACGTATTTGTAAAAGCACCCAATACCGGAACGGCATCTCTGCGTATTTTAGACCTTTCAGGAAAAATTGTTCAGACGAAAACGATGAGTGTACAAAAAGACAGCTACTACAATATAATGATGAGCCCACCGGTAAGTGTATCCGGAATATATTTTCTCCAATACAAGGATGAAAAAAACAGGACCACATTAAAATTGATGAAATTATAGTTCCCGGTAGTACTGCAGGGTAATAAGTTTTAGTGCGATAAAAAAGGGAGCGATCACCTTCCCCTGGTATCTGTAAATAATGCGGCAAATAAGGTATCTGCTTTTTCCTCGTACCCTTTTATAAGTTTTTGCTCAACGAGCTGAAGCTGTTTTTCGGTTTGTAAGTAAGCCGTCATTTTTTCGTTCTCCTCCCTGAATACCGAACAGGTGATATAAAGGTAATGCCCTCCGGGTTTAAGTCTGGTCAGTGATTTGTCAATAATTTTTTTCTGCAGCCCCGTATAGTAATTTATTTTTTTCTTCCTGAAAAAAAGCAATTGCTCCGGAGTCCTTGACCAGGTACCTGATCCCGTGCACGGAACATCGGCCACAATAAGATCGAATTCTTTTTCGGGCAGCCCGGCATGATCTACAGAAAGATCAGTGACAAATGCATCATAATCCCTGATGGACGCTTCCCTGAATCTGTCTTTTAAATTATTAATGACAGATGCCCGTACATCCGACACCGTTAGCTCAACCCATGGAAGCAGATCAAACAGCATAATAGATTTACCACCGCTTGCTGCACAACAATCCCATACCGTTTTTACAGTAAGGTTCCGTACTAATAATCCTGTACGCTGCGAACTCTTGTCCTGGATTACCGCCTCTTCGTTAATTTTTAAAAGAGCAGCCGCCTTAGTGGAATTCGGAAGAGCAATACAATCTCCGGAAATCTTATAGGTAATCCCTGCGGCATCTAGCTTGCCGGTCACCTGGTCTTTTTTACCGGGTCTGATCTTAATAAACAGATCAGGTTGTTTTAAAAAAGAGGCGGCAAAAGAAGGTGCATCTATTTCTTCACTCAATAAATTACTCCAGGGAAAGATTTTATCGATAGAAACCGCCGGCAAACTTTCTTCAGCAGATTTAAAATAAGTGGTCAGTTCAGGTAGATTATCGCCTGCAAATAATCCCGTGAGCATTCTTTCCTCTACAGATGCATATTGGTTATGTCCCAGGCGAAAATAGCCGTACACCAATTCCGAAACTGTTTTCCGGTCGCGCGAACCCATCTGTTTATTTTCGCGGAAGAAATCTTTTAACCATGCGGCAAGCGGATGCCGGCCGTCGTACTCTTTAATGATATTTATTGCATAGCGGAGCTGGTTGTCATATTTCATATTACAGTTCCAGCAATGCCTTTACAGGGTCTTTTCCAAACAGGAGCAGTTCGGGGTTTTCCAGTAACTCCTTTACCCTAACCAGGAAACTAACCGACTCACGTCCGTCAATAATCCGGTGATCATAGCTAAGCGCCAGGTACATCATTGGGCGGGCAACGATCTGTCCGTTGATCACTACCGGGCGTTCCTGTATCTTATGCATTCCCAGAATAGCTGACTGGGGAATATTAATGATTGGAGTGCTCATCAGCGAACCGAATACCCCTCCGTTAGTAAGCGTGAAAGTGCCACCCTGCATTTCCTGAATAGTGAGCTTATTCTCTTTTGCTTTAGAAGCTAATTCTATTACCTTTTTTTCGATGCCCGCCATATCCAGACTTTCCGCATTCCGGATCACCGGTACCACCAATCCCTTGGGAGCCGACACTGCAATAGAAATATCACAGAAATCATGGTACACAATATCGTCTCCATCCAGGTAGGCATTTACGGATGGCCATTCTGCGAGTGCAAAACAACTGGCCTTTGTAAAAAAGCTCATGAAACCCAAACCAACACCATGTGTTTCTTTGAACTTGTCTTTATGTTTGGTACGTATCTCCATGATTTTGCTCATATCCACTTCATTAAAAGTGGTCAGCATGGCCGTGGTATTTTTAGCTTCTACCAACCTTCTGGAAATAGTCTTTCGGAGATTGCTCATTTTTTCCCTTCGTTCAGCTCGCCCGAACAATGGTTTTCCCGGAATTCTCCCTGGGTTAATAAGGGCATCAAGCACATCGTGCTTTACTATTTTTCCCTGGTAACCGGAAGGGATAACTGTTTTGGGATCTACTTTTTTATCCGCAATAATAGCAGAAGCGACCGGAGTCGCTTTGATAGCTGCAGGCGATTCATGCGGTGCAATTACTGAAGGTTTATCGACTACTTTTTCTGCTGTTCCAGTAGCAGAGGAAGGTGTTTCTGCCGCCACAGGTGCCGGTTCCGGGGGAGCAAAAGCATTGGCTGGTTTAGCAGCAGTTTCATCTATAGAAGCAAGGGTATCACCGATCTTCAGGGTATCGCCCTGATTTGCCACCAGTTTTAACACGCCGGCTTTTTCAGCATTTACTTCAAAGGTTGCTTTTTCACTTTCCAGTTCCGCAAGTATCTCATCACGTTCCACATAATCACCGTCTTTTTTAACCCATTGTAACAACGTCACTTCAGTAATGGATTCGCCTACCGTTGGAACTTTTATATCAATCATATAATTCTTTAATTAATCAGGTTATATTTTCCCTTAAATGCCAAAAGCTGTTTCTATGATTTCCTTTTGCTCCTGAGCATGGATCTTGGCGAAGCCAGTGGCAGGTGAGGCACTCGGCTGCCTGCTGATCACTCCATAATTAATGGATTTCAAGTTCATCTGAAGGAAAGATGCTGCCCCCATATTCAGTGGCTCTTCCTGAACCCAGAACCAGGTAGCTTTATTGTATTTATTATACAGCTCCTCCAGTTGTTTTACGGGCAAAGGATAGATCTGTTCCAGCCTGATGATGGCAGTATCTGTATGGTTGTTCTTCTGTTGGTATTCGGCCAGATCAAAATAAACTTTACCACTGCAGAACAATACTTTTTTTACAGTCAACGGGTCACCTGCGTATACATCGTCAATTACCTCCAGAAATCCGCCTGTTGTAAAATCGGTCATGACCGAATAAGAACCCGGATGGCGAAGATTTGCTTTAGGGGCAAAATTAACCAGCGGTTTTCTAAAAGGCCAGTTCATCTGCCTGCGCAGAACGTGAAACAAATTTGCAGAGGTAGTGATATTGGTGACCACCATATTCAATTCGGCACACATCTGCAGAAACCTTTCCATCCTTGCACTCGAATGTTCCGGACCCTGTCCTTCATATCCATGAGGCAGTAATAATACCAACCCATTCATCCGGTTCCATTTTTGTTCGGAACTGCTTATAAACTGGTCGATTATAATCTGGGCACCATTGGCAAAATCTCCAAACTGCGCTTCCCAGATTACGAGAGTATTGGGGGTGGCCATTGCATAGCCATATTCAAAACCCACTACGGCATATTCGCTCAGCAGGGAATTGTATATTCTGAACTTGCCTTTAGCATCAGGGATACCTCTCAGCCGGCTATGCGCCTTATCATTTGCCTCATCGCGAAGAATGGCATGACGATGTGAAAAAGTTCCCCGGCGAACATCCTGTCCGCTCATACGCACATTTTTTCCATCCACCAGCAGACTGCCATAGGCAAGTAATTCTCCTGTTGCCCAGTCAATTTTACCTTCTTCTTTAAAAAGTTTTATTTTATCCTGAATGATCTTTTCGATTTTCTTTAACGGCTTGAAATCAGCAGGCCATTTCATCAGGGTATCAAACACATTTCTGAAATCATTTTCCGTGATAGCAGTAACCGGAGACTGAATAAAGTCGGCTGCTGTTGCCAGTCTCAGAGTCCTCCACCAGCTTTCCGGCTCCTGATAGTGGTAAGGAAGGGGATGTTGTTTTATCTCATCCAGCCTTTCCTGCAGATCATTCCAGAATTTCTTTTCCATATCCCTCGCAAGGTCCTTCGCATCGGCCTCCCCGGACTCAAGAAGATAGTTCGTGTAGACTTCCCGAGGATTCGGATGTTTTTCGATCAGCGCATATAAAGCAGGCTGGGTAAATTTTGGATCATCTCCTTCATTGTGGCCATGCCTACGGTAACATACCATGTCAATAAAAATATCCGAATTAAATTCCTGCCGGTAAAGTGTGGCGATCTCCACACATTTTACTACTGCTTCCGCATCATCGCCATTTACGTGTAACACGGGCGACTGAATCATAGCAGCAATAGAAGTACAATAATCGGCACTCCGGGCGTCATCAAAATCGGTCGTAAAGCCAATCTGGTTATTGATCACAAAATGAATGGTTCCTCCGGTAGAATACCCGCGCAGGTTGCTCATCTGCACCACTTCATACACCACACCCTGCCCTGCAACGGAAGCATCGCCATGAATTAATACCGGCAATATTTTATCGTATTCACTGTTGTAAAGAACATCTGCCTTTGCCCTTGCAAAACCAATTACAACAGGATCTACGGCTTCCAGATGGGAAGGATTAGGACAAAGCTTGAGGTGAACAGTTTTCCCATTGGGTGTTTGTACCTCACTGCCGTAGCCCATATGGTATTTCACATCACCACTGCCCATCGTCTGATCCACTTTTGCGGTGCCTTCAAATTCACTGAATATCTGTTCGTACGTTTTTCCGATAATATTAGCCAGTATGTTCAAGCGCCCACGATGTGCCATGCCGATCACCACTTCCTGCACATCATGCTCGGCAGCGATATTGATAATGGCATCCAGCGCAGCAATGGTCGTTTCTCCACCCTCCAGGGAAAATCGTTTCTGGCCCACGTATTTGGTATGAAGAAATTTTTCGAACATGACTCCCTGGTTAAGTTTTTCCAGGATGCGTTTCTTTTTTTCCAACGGCAGAGGCTGAAGAAAATTCTTCTCCATTTCCGTAGTCAGCCAGTCTACCTTTTTCTGGTCACTGATGTATTTAAACTCTATCCCTACATGTGAGGCATAGGTATGCTTTAGGTGTTTAAGGATATTGCTGAGGGTGGTTGTACCCAGACCAATCATATTTCCTGCAAAAAAGTTTTTCGGGAGATCCTCTTCGGTAAAGCCGAAAAATCCGAGATCAAGGTTTGCCCCACGGTCTTTGCGGGTCCGGATAGGGTTGGTTTTAGCCTCCAGATGCCCTTTATTGCGGTAACCGAGTATGAGACGGTAAGCACCAAGCTCCTTTTTCCAATCCACCCCATCGGATATTAGTTTGACAGGTTCACCCGGTAAAACATCCTTTTTAGCAACTCCGTTCCCGTTGGAACTGCCGTTTTGAGGTGGCCGGGCAGAAGTGACCGCAAAATCGAAACCTTCGAAAAATTTTCTCAGTTCCGGATCCACGGAAGCCGGATCCTTACTAAAATCCTGGTACAGGCCTTCAATAAATGAAGGGTGAGAATTGGTGATATAGCTGAAATCCTTCATAACATACTAACTTATGGCCATTACAGTACTAATTACCAGCCCTGCAATAATGGCCTACAAATATCGGAGATTTAATGCGATTGCATAAGGGTATAGTATAATTACTTCGGGACTTTTTAACATGCTGGTAAGTCAGAACCCGGATGCTGAAGCTGATCCGGAGAATTTTTAAGTAATGTTGATGTTTAGTTAACCGGAATACCGTACTTTTGCCGTCTTAAAATTTTTGAGCGAAATGGCAAATCACCAGGCTACCAAGAAAGATGTTCGTCAAGCTACAAAGCGCAGGGACAGGAACAGATATTACGGAAAAACTACCCGTAATGCAATCCGTGACCTTAAAGAGGTTAAGGAAAACAAACCAGCATCCGAACAATTGCCGGGAGTGATCTCCATGATCGATAAACTCGCTAAAAAAGGGATCATCCACAAAAACAAGGCTTCTAATCTTAAAAGAAAGCTTGCTAAAAGGGTAAATAAGCTTGCCGCTGCATAATAGTGTACTTCAACTTTAATAATAAATAAGAGCACCTTTCCGGGTGCTTTTTTCGTTTATTACATTGCTACCAGAATCCATCTATGGAATGATCCTGATCTTTCCAGCGCCGTGGTAAGAATGATATTCCCCGTTGTACATAGCATCCGCTCCCACCGGACCCAGCACATAATTTCCAGCAGTTACCGCCCGGACAGCATAATAATAAACCTGTCTGGACACGGTAAGATTTACAAATAGATTGATCCGGTCGTCACGGGCATCCAGGGAAACAGGTACCGATGCATCCTTCACCCAGTCCATTCCGGGAATTTCTTTGGTCCTTGGATTTTCAATTTCAAAACCTGCAGGAAGCATATCCGTCAGTACAATATTCTCTACCGGTCCAGCGTATAATTTTTCGAGGGACAGTTGCACGATCACCAGATCGTTTTGTTTAAAGGTATTATTGACCAGCTTTTTTCCATAACGATCGTAAAACTGACGGCGGACTTTAATAAACTGATCTTCCTCCCGGTATTGTCCGCTGGCACTGATACCCTCACAATGCCAGTAATAATACAATCTTCCGGCACCTTTTGTGTGTAATTCAATCGCTGAACCACCCAATTGTTTAGCAGACAGCCGGAGATCATTTCCTGAAAACTGCGCTATCGTTTTTCCGTTTACTTTAATATCTGCCGTAACATCCGCATTGCCGGAAATTCGTGCAAGTTTACCAAGTGCCAGCAAACTGAAGGCCGCTTCCTGGGTGCTGAACCATTTCTGCTTTTTTAACTGATCAGCTACATGGCGCGCCATTAGTGGGATCTGGGCATTTCCCGGATCCACATCAATCAGGGAATTCAATGCAATGGCTTCATCACGAACCGGAGAATAAAAGCTCCCACCGGTCTGGGGAACAGAGATCTCACCAGAAAAAGAAAGGGGCAGCATTTCTTTAAATCTTTTTTTATCTCCTGAAATGGCATATGCCACACTTAATAAATATTTCGAATCCAGACTCAATACTGCCGGATTTGCTTTGTAATAATTCATCGCAGAGACATTCGGTCTCGATGCCAGCGATAATACGTACAAGCTGTAGGCTATTTCTTTCGGCGCTATTTTTTTATGCTCATCTCGGTTATAATAATATTCAATTAATTGTTTATTACGCAATTTTCCATTAATATAATTCAGCGCCGAATTAAGCAACGAAATATCTATGTCAAATCCCGCTTTTTGCGCCTCAAGTAAAAAATGAGCAGCATAGATCGTACTCCACCAGTTTTCTTTTTCTTCACCATCCCATAAGGTCACCGCTCCATTGAATAACTGCCGCAGTTTAATTGTCCGTACCGCATGCAGAATATTTTCATTGGTGTTGAATATCTGCGGACCGGTGTTTACCTGTTTTATTAAATCAGGATAATACAACTGCGGAAATGCAGCGGAGATCACCTGTTCCGTACATCCATAGGGATATTGCACCAGAAACTTTAACGGGTAAGCGTTTTCCAGCAAAGGGCTGCGGCTAAGTACAAGTGTATAGTTTACCGAAGCAGGTATAAATGGAGAAACAGGAATATCGATCATTGTCTTATTTGCTGCAACCCCACTGCCGGTAATTAACTGAAGCGGAGATGCCGGTCTCACACCTATTGAAGTTTCATCAGAAAATTTTTCACCAAATCCCTGGACCATTACTTTTATCTTACCCGTATCGATAGAACTGGATGCGACAATATTAAATACAATTCTGGCTTCGCTGTTGGCAGCAAGGGATACGGTTTGCTGAGCTGCCCCAAGCACTCTGACCGGATCTGTGGATTGTATGCCGACTAAAGCATCCCCCTTTTTATTAGTGGTGTTGGTGACCGTTACCGGAACAGATACGGTATCACCCGGACTAAGAAACCGCGGAACAGCGGTACTCAGTACAACAGGGTCTGCAATGGTAAGAGACGCTTCGAATGAACCAAACATATTGTCTTTATAGGCTACAGCCATCAGCCTCAGCTGACCACTGAACTGAGGTACATTGATAGTAAATTTTGCAGTCCCATCGCCTCCGGCTTTTGCGATACCACTCCAGTAAGAAACAATATTCACTCGTTTAGCAGGCATGGGATTCACCCTTTTCTGCATATCGCTTTCCCCGTCGCCGCCTGTGCTGCTCATCCTGGCTCTTACTTCAGGAAATAAATAAGGATAGAGATCGTATGCATTCATCTCCAGCGCCCTCGGAGCATAAAAATAAGTATATGGATCAGGTGTGGTAAATCCAGTTACCTGAAGCACGCCATTGTCCACTGCAGCCAGGGTTACGTAACTGCCGGGAGTAGTTTTAACGGTCACATGCTGGGTGGTTTTTGAACGGGAAGATTTTGAAGCGATGATCTCCACTTTATTAATCCTCGCGGGTTCTTCTACTTTAATATTCTGAAATCCATGTGCTACCAGCAGTGGTATATCGCTGCCTCCATGAGGTTTAAACAAGGTGGCGGTAATAAAAACATTCGGAAGAAACTCCCCGGTGATTTTAAGGTCAATCGAGGCATTGCGTTTCTCAACGTTTACGTATTGATAAGAAATCAGTTTATCTTTTTCTACCGTTACCAGCATTTTCCCGTCGAAGGGTGCCTTGAATAATATCTTAGCAGAGTCACCTGCTTTATAGGTTTGCCTGTCAGATTCGATCTCTATACTGCCTTCCGTGCTCACTTCGAAAGAATGGTCATCCCCGCCCCATGATCCATAACTGTAAAACTTACGGCTCACGTAACCGGAAGCATCCGGAACAGCAATGCGGAGTTCATAATTTCCGGGGGAGCGTGGCGCAAATGCATAAAATGTTTGCTCTCCATTTATGGTGATGGTCTGCTCGGAAAGTAATTTATCGTCTTCCTGCGATTCATAACGGAAATAGCTACCTGATTTTGCCAGCACCGTTCGGTATTCATGTTTGATCATCTTTACAATGGCTTTAGAACCCACCATTACTTTTTCATTCTTATCGAGGGCTATCACCGGAAACCGGATGAGTTGATTCAATGGGTAATAAGCATATCCATCTTCGGCGATACCCAAAAAATAAGGCTGGGTAAAAATGTCTGCAGACACTGACCTGCTTACAGGGCGGCCTGTTTCATCGAACACCGTAGCATAAAAATTTGCCTGCAGCAATCCGCTGTTTTTAAACATAGAAGGCACCTCGTATTTTTCTGAGGCATTTCCACTGGCATCCGTTTTACCCTCACGTATTACTTTATCAAGGGACAAACCCTGATTTTGTATTGAAAAATCGTAACGGTCAAATTTTTTAGGATTAAATGTTTTTGCACGGAGCTGGATCTCTGTTTCATAATTTCTATTCGCAGCAGGGGGACCGAAAAAATTAATAGCATTGAGCTGGAGGGTAGTAGTAATTCCAGGTTGCAATACCAGTTGATCGAGCCGGGCAGTAATCTTGATCCGGTCAGGAACAAATTCTTCCACACTAAAACTTTTGCTTCCTAATAATACTTCATTGGAACTGTACGCTTCCAGCGTATAGGAACCGGTTATCGCTGCAGAAGAAAGCGCGGTGGTTCCTTCAATTGATCCTTCCTGATTGAGTGTTTTACGAAAACTGGTTAATTCTTTTCCGTTAGGTTGCAGCCACTTTAATTTTAAGGGAAGTTCTCCCGGGCTTTTCCATTCGCTGTTGCGAAGGATTACCGAAAAATTAATCTTTTCACCGGGCCGGTAAATATCCCGCTCTGCATATATAAAAGCATCCAGTCCCGTGCTGTTCGTGCGTTTTCCACCCACCTCAAAGCGTGATGTATTTACTTTTGTACTATTGAAAGGAAGATAATTAAAATCCCCCTCGGTTTTTGCAATAATCATAGCGGGACGGAATCCCGCAAATTCCCTTCTCGAATAAGTGATTTCTGCTACCCCTGCTGCATTGGTGGTGCCTAAACCCAGCACCTGATTGTTATTGCCGTACGCAACCACATTCACTCCAGGTAACGGTTCTGCCGTTTTAATTGAATTGGTGAACACCAATAATTTTTCCTTTGCTTCTTTTGCGATCAGTCCGATATCTGAAACCGAGATAAAACGACTGTCACTGATCCAGTAATCTTTGGAAGAGCGCACACGGATATGATAAATACCTTTAAATTCCGGAAGCTGGTCATCGATATTAAATTTAAACAACCTGCTGTTGCCTGATTGCGGAAGCGTGCGGGTCTCTATTTCCTTTTCATAGATAATATCGCCCATGGTAATGCCATTACCGGTTTCTTCATAGTATTCGGATTGGTCGCCATACCTGTCGTCTGCCGGATAATATCCGTACTGCTGGGAAGTAAGAAGGTTGCTCTCATAAATTTTTGAGATGATTATTTTCAAAGAAGGCACATTCACAATATTCATTTCTATCATCCTGCTTCCTTTGGCAGAGACATACACACTTTTAGTAGCGGTGAATTTCAAAGAAGGCTCCAGTTCGCCGAAGGCAATATTATTATCATATTGCTCCTGAAGTAATCCCCCTACCCGACCCCTTAACCCTTTTTGCAAGGTAATAAGGTATGTTTTCTCCGCATCAAACTGATTGCTTTTTATCGCAAATCCATCTTCGGTCTGCTCCACTGTGAATTTAACAGAAGGGGTAATTTTTATTCCGGACGCAAGATTTTCCGTTATGGCTTCCTGGCTGGTGCGGACACTCACTGTTCCGGACAGTCCATCATGCTGCGCAGAAATATCGTTTATTA
>JAYUXA010000033.1:0-9698 GCA_043753245.1 Chitinophagaceae bacterium | reverse complement strand
TTAACCTGCCGGCAATACGGTTACAACTCCAGTTTATATCCGTTTCTATAATCCCTTTTCACGAACTCATTCGCTTCGTCAAAGTTGGTGATCTTCATGTTTTTTGCATCCCATAGCAGCTTTTTACGTCCGATAAAGTTTTTACCGGAAGCATCTTTGATATTGTATGAGCGCAATGCGAGATTTCCCATGAGAATAGATTCCGTAAGTGGCCCTGCATATTCAAATGGAGAACTTACTTCTTTCTTACCATACCCTGCGATACAGGCATTGACAAATTGTAAGTAATGTCCTTCCGGCACCCTGGCAAGCGTCTGGGAAACTTTGACTTCTTTTGTTTTGGATGTTGGAAGTAATGTTGGCTGCTCTCCATATACATTACACATCATTTTTCCTTTGGTTCCAATGATAATGGCACCACCATCACTATTTCCCATTGGCTCATCTGCACCGAGTTCTTCCGGTCGTTCGGGAAGTAATCCACCATCCAGCCAAAACAGTTTAACATCTGGTTTGCCGTCAGTACCAGGAAAATTCAACTTTAAAGAAGATGCCGCCGGGCAGCTATCCGGATGATAGCTGGATTCCCACATTTTTTCATACAAATTGGCAACACTGCACTCTACGGAATTAGGATAACTTAAACCCACCGTTCTGAATGCAGGGTCAATGATGTGACAAGCCATATCTCCTAAAGCACCGGTACCGAAAGTCCAGTATCCCCTCCAGTTGAAAGGCACGTATTCCTTATGGTATTCTTCAAATTTATTTGGACCGAGCCATAACTCCCAATTCAATTCAGATGGGACCGCATCTTTACCAGTTGGTTTTCCAAATCCCTGGGGCCATACAGGTCTGTTGGTCCAGCAATGAATTTCTGTGGCGTCTCCAATCAATCCTGCATTATACCATTCCCTCATCTGTCTTACTCCATCTCCGGAGGCACCCTGGTTTCCCATTTGGGTGACTACTTTATATTTTTTGGCAGCTTCCGCCAGAATTCTGGCTTCGTAGATATCGTGAGTAAGCGGCTTTTGGGTGTACACATGTTTGCCCAGTTGCATAGCGGCTATTGTAGCAACAGCATGCGTATGATCGGGTGTGGAAATGGTGCATGCGTCAATATTCTTTTTTTCTTTATCAAGCATTTCCCTGTAATCCTTGTAATATTTGGCTTTGGGAAAGCTTTTACGGGAAGCAGCTGCCTGCCGGTCATCCACATCTACCAGGGCAACGATATTTACAAAAGGGCTTTTTGCCATTTCGCTGATATCACTCTGCCCTTTTCCACCTGCGCCTATGCCTGCAATATTTAGTTTATCGCTCGGAGCAACAAATCCTCTGCCCAGGACATGCCGGGGAACGATCATAAATCCCGCAGCGGCTATGCCGGTATTTTTAATAAAATCCCTTCGGGATGCACTTAACAATGGAGAAGCATCTGGTTTACCGGATGTGATTTTGTCTGCTGCATTTAAGTTTGTGGCCATACAACTGTTTTTTGTTCAATGCTCCCAAAGGAGCTTTATTAATGAAAATTATGAAATGCCGGAATGGTACCAGGCTGTTATACCAGGGAGGCTTCCATTGAAATGGCTGCGTTGAGCACCTTACTCACCGGGCAATTCGCTTTTGCATCATCAGCGGAGGTTTTAAATTGTTCAGCAGAAATTCCAGCAACTTTTGCCTTAACCACCAGGTGCGAAGAGGTAATTACCCCATCACTCAGTTCGACAATAGAAGTCGTTTCAATAGATTCTGGTTCAAACCCTGCCGCTCCAAGAACAAAGCTCAGTTTCATGGTAAAACATCCTGCATGTGCAGCTGCAATCAATTCTTCGGGATTGGTTCCAACGCCTTCTTCAAACCTGGATTTGTAAGAATATTGTGTCTTTGATAAGGTAGTACTCTGAGTGGTCAGGTTTCCATTTCCATCTTTACCTGATCCGTTCCAAACGGCTGTTGCTGTACGTTTCATTGCTATTTTTTAAGTATGATTAATAAGATACTAAAAATACGAAATACCCATTAATTCAATATTTTTTTAAATCTTTCTCTAACCACTCCCGTTACTTTAATTTAAATTCAAAACTAAACGGAAGAAGAAATGCCGCATTCTCTACCACCATTATTTTGCCCTCCTTTCCTCCCATTATCAGCCGTATAGGTTTACCTGTTCTGAGGATATGCTCCTGCATTGACTGTCTGCAAATTCCGCAGGGAGAGATGGAACGGATATTGTTTTCTACCTTACCGGACTGGTAGGTGATCGCTAACGAACGTACAGGCAAACCGGGAAATTTAGAAGATGCGGTGGCGAGTACCACTCCCTCCGCACATAAGCCTGCCGGGAAAGCGGCATTTTCCTGGTTGCCTCCGGTTACGAGTTCATTGTTTTCCATTCTTGCTGCTGCCCCAACCTTAAAATGAGAATAAGGCGCATAGGCGTTTGCGGTAGCTTTTTCAGCAGCCTCAAATAAAGCAAGATCACCGGTGTTTAACAGGGAGCAGGAATCGTACACTTCATATTCAAATCGATACCATTCCTTATGCATCCTATTTAATTTTGTTCATGATCCTGTTCCAGCGAATGCCTTTATCATAGCTCATCCAGATCAGCCAGGCTGATCCGACCACATGGTCTTCAGGAACAAATCCCCAGTAACGGCTATCCTGAGAGCGGTGTCTGTTATCTCCCATCATCCAGTAATAATTCATCTTAAAGGTGTAACTGGTTGCTTCAGCACCGTTGATATATACCTTCCCATCACGTGCTTCCCATAAATTGTTTTCATAGACGGATATGGCCCGTTTATAAAGGATTATATTATCAGGCGTGAGCGGAATGGTAGCGCCTTTTTTTGGTATCCAGAGGGGTCCGAAGTTATCTATCGACCAATTGAATCTTTTATCAAAAGGATAAACCCCTCCAAAATTGTCGATCACTTCCTTTGCAACAGAATCAACTCCGGGAATTTTTTTGATAAGTTCCGATTCATTTGCGGTTAGATTAATGCGGTAGATATTATTGCCGGCTATATCAAAGTCGGGGGATTGCTCGTCTGTATTTAATGCTATGCCAGCTTCACGCAATTCATCTTCATTCAACATTCTTTTTGCACGCACATAATAATCGGTAGCAGCATGAGGAGGTACGAACGCCGGGGCATTGTTAATGAATAGAACGCCGGCTTTTAATTGCAGGGTATCTCCGGCAATAGCAGTGCACCGTTTAATGTAATTTTCTCTTTTGTCCACTGGTCTTGTGGTAACATGGTATTCGTCCCATACATTTTGCCTTGCCTGTGCCTGGCTGACCATTGTCAGTTCCTTTTCATTGGGATATTGCTGTTTCAATTGGTTGTAGGTGGAAGCCTCTTCCCGCCTGAGAATATCATAATAGGGATCCTGCGAATCTCTTTCTTTTGTCAACGTATCGCCGGCAGGGAAATTAAATACAACCACATCATTTCTTTTCACCGCAGAGGCAAACCACCTGGTATACGGCAGGTGAAGCATTTCCGTATACGATTTAGTATTGAAGAATGGCACGGTATGGTGTACAAAAGGAACTGCGAGCGGGGTATTGGGAATACGCGGACCGTATGTGAACTTGCTCACAAAAAGAAAATCATTCACCAACAATGTTTTTTCCATAGAACCGGTAGGAATAGTGTACGCTTCAAATATAAAAGTCCGGATAAGAGTGGCAGCAACAATAGCAAATACAGCGGCATCCACCCATTCCCGCACAGCAGTCTTTTTATGCTTTTGTACAGCCTCAGGTCCCAGGTACCGGGGGTTTTCCATAAATCCCAGATACGGGAAATAAAGAAAAGGAATAAATGTCGCCATAGTGTGATCGGCCAGTTTGAATTTGCCAAACAGTTTTACAAATTCAATGAGGAGCCAGATCGTAATAAACCATCCGACAATTGGTATAAACTGCCAGTAAAACCAATGCTTTCTTAATCGGGAAACTTTAATGATTTCCCAGGTATTCAGAAAAGGCACCCATGCTTTCCATGCCGCAATACCTGCTTTAGGGAACATCTTAAACAAGCCAGGAGCAGGCAGAAGAACTAACAGCAGGGATACAAGGATCAATACAACTATATCATGGACGCTCATCAGGGCAATTTTATTATAGGATCAAAAATAATGTAATCATTTTCTAAATGATCGAAATTTGGGATAGACGGTTGCAGGTTAATTTTTAGGTACTACATAATTATGAATATCTCCTGCGGTAATGGATTTGCCAGAAAGAATAACCAGTCGTTCCACCACATTTCTGAGTTCCCTGATATTGCCGGTCCAGTTGTGATTTTTCAGTTCCTCTGTGGCTTCTGCATCAATGGTTTTTTTGGAGATCCCGTAATCAGCGCAGACATCTGTGAGGAATTTATCCACCAGCAGGGGGATATCATCTCTTCTGTCGTTAAGAGAAGGCACATGAATAATAATGACGCTAAGCCTATGGTACAAATCCAGCCGAAAGTTTTTTTCTTCAACTTCTTTCAGCAGGTCTTTGTTGGTTGCTGCAATAACGCGCACGTCTACACTGATATCTTTATCTCCGCCAACCCTTGTTATCCGTCCTTCCTGTAACGCCCTCAGCACCTTGGCCTGGGCACTCAGGCTCATGTCTCCGATTTCATCTAAAAACAAGGTGCCGTTATGTGCCTGTTCGAATTTGCCGATACGCTGTTTTACAGCAGAAGTGAAAGATCCTTTTTCATGGCCGAACAACTCACTTTCAATCAGTTCACTGGGAATAGCAGCGCAGTTTACTTCTACAAGAGGACCACTAGCGCGGTTACTTTTTTCATGAACCCATTTTGCTACGAGTTCTTTGCCTACCCCATTTTCACCCGTTACCAGTATACGCGCTTCCGTAGGCGATACTTTTTCAATCGTTTCACGGATCCTTAACAAAGGCTCCGACTCTCCGATCATTTCTTCCACCTTGCTCACTTTACGCTTGAGTACTCTTGTTTCCGCAACAAGATTGGTTTTATCCATCGCGTTGCGGATCGTGATGAGCAGACGGTTTAGATCGGGAGGCTTTGCTATATAGTCATAAGCACCTTTTTTCACCGCTTCCACTGCGGTTTCTATGGTGCCATGTCCTGAAATCATGATTACCGGAACATCAGGGTTGTATTCTCTAACCTTATCCAGAAATTCAATGCCGTCCAGTTTGGGCATCTTAATGTCACACAACACCACATCAAAGGTCTTATCCCGGAATTTGCGCAGCCCTTCTTCGCCATCAGAAGCTTCTTCAATCTTGTAGCCTTCATAGGAAAGGATTTCAGAGAGGGTCTTCCGTATGGCCTTTTCATCATCAATGATCAAAATAGTAGACATATCCGTTTTTATATTTCGTCAAAAATAGCCATTAGAGCTTACAAACAGGTTTGTTCAGGATTAAACACGGCCAGGTCTGCTTTCGGCATGTTCAATAAACTATTATTACCGCTTATACAGCATAGAATTGGGAAGGATCATGTTTAAACTGCGGAAAATACGGTGAGAGTTTGTCAATTCCGGCGTAAGAACACCTTGCAAGGTAAGAGGCAGTGCAGTACTTTAGAGTGAAGATCAATATCCATCCAATAAACTAAAGACCATGAAAACTCAGGTAGAATTAAACAAAGATTTTTCAGTAAGCAATACTATTATAAAGCTTGCATTCGTAAGTGGAATCCTGGTTAGTTGTATGTACGGGATCCTACTGGTATTTGCCAGTGCCTTTAAGATTTTAGGGTAAGCATGGGTACCCGGAAGCTTCGGCTTCCGGTTATTTTTTCAGATACATCACCTCTTTTACCAGTTTTACTGTCCTGGGAACGTCCGGAAGCGCCAGTGCAACAAGGTTGGGTGCGTAATGAAGCGGTGCATCAGCAGAAGTTATTCGTCTGATCGGAGCATCTAAATAGTCAAAACCTTCTTTTTGAATCCGGTAAGCGATCTCTGCAGATACCCCACACATTGGCCATTGCTCTTCCACAATGACCAGCCTATTGGTTTTCTTAACGCTTTCAAGTATCGTTAACCAGTCCAGCGGGCGGATAGTTCTAAGATCAATTACTTCGGCACTAATGCCTTCTTTTTGTAATTCTTCAGCAGCTCCCAAAGCTACCTTCATCATTTTATTAAAAGAAACGATGGTGACATCCGTTCCAGGTCTTTTAATATCTGCCTTTCCGATGGGGACAATATATTCTTCCAATGGCACTTCGCCTTTGTCCCCATACATTACTTCACTCTCCATAAACATCACCGGGTCGTTATCGCGTATGGCCGCCTTCATTAATCCTTTTGCATCATAAGGATTGGAGGGAGAGATTACTTTTATACCGGGAATGTTGGCAAAATAGCTTTCAAAAGCTGTTGAGTGCTGCGCTCCCAGCTGACCTGCAGAGCCTCCCGGCCCCCGGAATACGATAGGGCATCCCAACTGTCCTCCACTCATTGCGAGCATTTTTGAAGCCGTATTCAGGATCTGGTCAAGTGCCAGTACAGCGAAGTTCCAGGTCATATATTCGACAATAGGACGCAATCCATTCTGTGCAGCACCTACAGCCACCGCGGTGAACCCCAATTCTGAAATTGGAGTATCGATTACACGCCTGGGACCGAACTCATCCAGCATGCCCTGACTTACTTTATACGCACCATTGTATTCTGCAACCTCCTCTCCCATTAAAAACACACGGTCATCTATCCGCATCTCTTCGCTCATTGCTTCTCTGAGTGCTTCCCTGTACGCTATTGTTCTGGCCATTCTTTAAATTCTTTAATGCGGGCAAAATTATCAAAAAATTATCCTCCGTATGAAACTTTTTTACCCCATATGACGTTTATAAGGTACTATGATTAACCTTTTGATCAAATTTGAAATAAGACGTTCGTTCGATCTGTTTGCCTCAATGGTCATGTGGCCCATGTCTCCGAAGAAACTTCAGCCAATTAAAATCGTTTCCCCTACCCAATTCTTTCGATGATAATTGCAGAAGCGCCCCCACCCCCATTACAGATAGCGGCCATTCCATAATGGCCCTTGTACTGTTTCAGTACCGACATCAGCGTTACAATGATCCGTGCTCCGCTGGATCCGACAGGATGCCCCAACGACACGCCACCACCCCAGACATTTAACCGGTTCATGGGGATACCCATTTCTTTGGCATTTACAATAGGCACACAACTGAACGCTTCATTAATTTCAAAATAATCTATATCGCTTACCTGCAACCCGGCTTTTTTTAATGCACCTGTCATTGCTTTAACAGGCGTGGTAGTGAACCACCCCGGATCCTGGCTGGCATCCGCAAACGCCGTAATTTTAAATTCGGGGATCAGGTTAAGTTCCTTCAATTTACCTGCACTCACCAGCACTACAGCAGCTGCCCCGTCATTAATGCCGGAAGCATTGGCTGCAGTGATGACTCCATCTTTAGCAAAAACAGGTTTCAGAGAAGACATCTTCTCAAAATTTACCTTTTTATATTCTTCATCTTCGCTGACCAGCTGAGTTATTTTCCCTTTTATTTCTACAGGAGCCAGTTCATTATTGAAAAAACCCTGCTCGTATGCTTTAGCTGAACGCATATAGGACTCTTTCGCAAATTGATCCTGCTCTTCCCTGCCAACATGGTATTCTGCGCTACACTGTTCTCCGGCCTCCCCCATGTGAGTGTTGCTGTACGGATCCCAAAGACCATCCTTAAGTATTCCATCCGTAACCTGACCGTGACCCAAACGCATGCCCGATCTGGCTTTCTCAAGGTAATAAGGAGTGTTACTCATGCTTTCCATTCCTCCGGCAACGACAACATCAGCATCACCCAGAATTATACTTTGTGCACCAAGCATGATGGCTTTCATGCCGCTGGCGCAAACTTTGTTGACCGTAGTACAGGTCACTGATGTAGGCAACCCGGCATAAATGCTGGCTTGCTGGGCAGGAGCCTGACCTACTCCGGCAGAAAGCACATTGCCCATAAAAAGTTCGTTTACCTGATCAGATGAAATTCTACTTCTATCCAGGGCTGCCTTTATAGCAACAGCTCCGAGGTGAGGAGCCGTTACAGAAGCAAGGGTCCCATTCAGACTACCAATGGGGGTTCTGGCCCTTCCGGCAATAAAAACATCTTTTTGCATGCTGTGAAGATAGTAAACTAACGGTTGTTTGTATGCCTTATTGAAAGGTTAACTTCCCTGTTTTTGGAGGTCAGGCCAATAAAAAAAGGGCCGGTGAGGCCCTGATACTAAAAATTATTATGAGAACCGGTAGATGACCCGGCCATAAAATGCAGCTCTATCCATCAGATCAGTTCCATATTGGTCTATCGTGAAATTTTTCTTTTGACAGGACGTAATGGTTGGATACCGTGTTAAAAAAAGAATGTTTTACGAGATTCTCAAATTGCTCGTGATAATGTGGTTCGGTGTCTTCGGAAGAAGTGGTACGGGCAGCTTTCCAATTCCTTATTTTCTTAAATGCCTTGCGGCTATTGTGCTTCAACCGGCTGTCATTGATAAAAAATTCTCCGGTGATCGCTTTTCTCTTATCAGGGAATAATAGAGCCATAAGTAAGGATTTACCAACAGTTTTAGTTTAACGACATGTTTAATTCAACGGGGAAAAATAATATCCTTCTTCGCTAAGGATATAGCTGTTTGGAACATAAGAGCAGAACGATTTTCTGATCAGTTCCTTTGCCTCTTCCTTGTAACGTTGTCCTATAGCCGGGGTGCGGACAGCAAACTTCCAGCTCTGAATTTTTAGGAAGGCCAGGTGACTGGCCTGAGAAATATGGCTGTCACTGATGTGAAATTTTGCAGCAAGATAATCCTGCTCATTTTCGAGGTAATGGTTCATACGGTTTTCTTTAGGGTTGGACAATTAGAATACTTTATTAGAAACGGGTATATTCCTTAAAAAATTGTGTTCACCGTTCATATCCGCACTAATCCTTCGGTGAATAGAGGAAATTTACCCTGAAATTTTTCAAAGTATATAGAGGTATACTGCAGATTTCGAAGCAATACCAGTAAAATATGATTTGTGGCTAAGCAGAACTACTTAGAAGGTGCTATTTTATTTTGAATCTCAGGAAAAACATTTTTTATTTGATCTTTATTTTAACGCAGTTATGTTTAAACAGGATAAAAAACCCACCCATATATTATTTTCAGATGATGACACGGATGACGCCTTATTATTTACGCAGGCAACAGATCTGCTGACTTCCCCTGTTCTGCTTTCGTTTGCCGAAGATGGTGAGCAACTGATGCGCTACCTTTCTAAAGGAGTGCTTCCCGATATGATTTTTCTGGATCTGAATATGCCGGTAAAAAACGGGCTGGAATGTCTCGCTGAGATCAGAAATGAAAAAAATCTGGACTGGCTTCCGGTGATCGTGTATACTACTTCAGATAACCCAAAAGATATAGAAACCTGTCACGAACTCAAAGCCAATTTGTATGTGGTAAAACCTACCTCTTTCGAAGCTATCATCCGCACGCTTAAAAAAATTCTGCTGATCGACTTTAAACATCAGGAATTCCCTTCGATGAAAAATTTTTTATTGCGGATTGACTGAGAGTTTGTAATTAGCATTAATGGATGTAAAAATGGAAGAAAGCTGGAAAAAAATACTCCGGCATGAATTCGGCAAACCCTA
>JAYUXA010000032.1:0-9701 GCA_043753245.1 Chitinophagaceae bacterium | reverse complement strand
AAACAGTATATTCTCCATCTTTCGAAGGACCTCTGCAGGTTTTACGGTACTATGATTATACTGTTACTAATGGCAACATTACCACCATAGAAGAGCATGCAGGTTCCGGATATCTGTTAACCACATCTGTACTGGCGTATACTACTGAGGAAAATCCCTTCAGGCAACTAGGTCTTTTCACCTTCCAGAAAGGGCTGGGGACAACCCATTTAATTGAACCTGAATCTTTTTTTAACCGTAATCTGTTGAAGTCTGTCACCACTAATACTACTCCCATCATATCCAATGAATATACTTTTAACGAACAGCATTTACCTGTGAAGTCGCAGACCAAATTGTTGTATGCACCAGCCTCTGGCCTGGTCACCAGGCAGTTTATGTACCGTTGATCTTTCCTGTTCGAGCGGCCTCTTAAATTAACCTTACTATGAACCTCACTAACGTCCTGGTCCTGGTTGTACTGCTTCCTGGTATTATCCATGCGCAGCCGGCCGGACGCATATTGGGCACCGTTAGGGATGCTTCCACAAAACAACTCCTTGAAGGGGCAACTATTTCTATACTAAGCCAGGAGACAGGGATTTATATGGATCATGCCATTTCTAATAAAAAAGGAGAATTTCTGGTCAGTGGACTCCCGCTCAATCACCAGGTACAGGTATTCATTTCCTTTACAGGATACAAGGATTCCACAGCCTCCTTCATTCTTAATTCGAAAAACAAAATAATAAATTCAGGAGTATGGAATTTGCAGACCGGCAGGGAGCAGCTCGACTCTGTTGTATTTAGCGGCAGAAAACCTCCTTTTATAATTAAAAAAGATACCCTCGAATTTGATGCCACCGCTTTTCATTCACTGCCTGCAGACATGCTGCAGGATCTGTTGCGCAAAATACCCGGCATGGCCATCGATAATGAAGGCAGGGTGACCGTGAATGGTAAAAAAGTAAACCGCATTAAGGTTGACGGAAGAGCATTCTTCAGCAACAACGTCCAAACCGCCATGGAAAATCTTCCGGGTTCTATAATAGATAAAATTCAGGTGACCAGTACCCGCGAACGTGGGGAAGAAAACAATCGATTTATTAAACCCATCACAGAAGAGGTCACCCTTAACCTGACCTTAAAAAAACAAAACAGCAAAGGTGTATTCGGACATACATTGGCAGGAGCGGGTACCCTTGAGCGGCACCAGGCAGGTGTTTTTTTAAATGCAATCAATGGTGTTAAACGATACTCAGTGGTTGGAAGTGCAGGCAATATTGCTACAGGGATGGGCAATGGAATGATGGGAGAAGGCCCGGGAATTGTCAACAGCCTTGCAAATGCAGGAGCTAATTCGAATTTTACTATTGGAAAAAAAGGCACCCTGGATGCCGGGTATCTTGGAGACAACAGGCGGGTGTCGGGCACTGTTATTTTACAGCAGACAAATATTCTTCCCGACAGTACCTTTTTATACAGCAATATCTCTCAAACCGTTACTGCCAGCCGCAATCAGCGCCTGAACGCTGATTATGTTCAGCGCATTGATTCTTTGCAGCAGTTTTCCGTGTCTGCTTCAGCCACTGTTAATAACAATATTGCCGAATCAATGAACCAGGCAAGTTCCACCACAACAAATGGTGACCTGATCAATACGCAGAAAAATAATAGCATCAGCCAGGAAAAAACGGCTGGATTTAACAATCGGGTAGCTTACTGGCTTACCAGTAAAGATCAAAAAACCAATTTTAATATAAACTGGAATGCAGATCTCCGCAAAAGCAATGGCAATCTGTCCAACGTCTCTCAAAGTATTTTCTACAACAACAGCACTACTCCATCTGATTCTCTAAATCAGCAGAGTACCACTAGCGCAAAAGGGACCAGTAATGCGCTATCCGTAAACCTCTCACGGGTACTGAGTAAACAATTTACTGCCATTGTGAATTATACCCTTCTTCATTATGAGGATAATATCACCAGGAACACATACAATTATGACCGGGTATCTGGTAAGTATGATCAGTTGGATAGTGTCTATTCTGTAAACAACCACAACACCGGCTCTACCCATTTTCCGAATATAAGTGTCGGGTATAATGCAGGAAAGCTATCCCTGGAAATGGGAGCAGGAATGCGATGGATGAGACAGCAGAACCGTATCGGGATCAATAATACCGGCGTTATTATTAACCAGCATAATTTATCGCCCAGGATAACGGCTGCTTATCAGTTTTCTTCCTACGCCCAATGGATTACGAATTATATGGTGAACGCAAATGCTCCGACACCGGATCAGCTGGCCCCTGTGCCGGACAATACCAATCCGTTGTACATCAAAATTGGCAATCCCTACCTGCGCACCAATATTATGCACAATATCAGTACAGAACTTCGTGTCTGGACACCTAATTACAAGTGGCACGCGGGATTTCTGGGAAATTCAACTATATCTGAAAATCAAATTGTAGATGACACCTATTACGACAGTTTGGGAAGGCAGGTTAGCAGCTACCGGAATACCAATGGAAACAGGCAGGTAAATTTAAGTCTGTACGGGGGCAAACGTATAATATTAAATGCATGGATCATTAATCTTGACCTCTCCGCTAATGTCAGCTATGCGCATAGCAACGGATATATTAATCTGCAAACAAACCGAATAGTAACCGGGTCGGTAACTCCTCAATTTAACATGGGTATTCAATTCAGGCAGCTATTGTCTGTACAGGCCACAGGCACAGTTAATTACAATACTGCACAGTATTCGCTGAAAGACATAGAGGATATAAATTATAATACAAAAAGATGGGCGTTAATGGTGCGACTTATGCCAGTGCGACGTCTACTGTTAAATGCTACAGCCCAGTATTTTTATAACTCCCAGCTGCCGGATGATTTTCAAAAAAGCCGCACTCTGATCTATGGTGCGGTGAGTTACAGCTTTCTGAGATCGGAAAAATTAACTGTGGGCCTCGCAATGAATGATATCCTGAATAACAATATCAATGTTACCCGCACCATTACACCTACGTCTATTCAAAACACGCAGGTAAATGCATTAAAGCGTTATGGTATGCTCAATATAAGCTACCGGATCAATACTTTTGCAGATACCAAAGAGTAAAGTCATCCTTCCTTCAGCAATACTATCTGGGATGCAGCAGTTGTTCTACAATATTATCCAAGACATTCCACAAAGGTTTGCCATCCTGGTACTTCTGTGGTATTTGGGTGTCCTTTTGGGTGAGCATGATTTTTTATATATAAATTTATTATTCATTCAAACCTTTAATTATGTCCCGTTTATTGACGCTGCTGGCAATAGGTATAGCTATCGGAGTATTGATCGCTCCTGAAAAAGGGTCAGTTACCCGTCAGAAAATCAGTGACTTTATTGATGACCTGGGCGAAGCTGGTCACCACCTCGCAGAGCCGGTATTAACCGTGCCTAAAATGGCACCACATGACCTTTAATTAACATTGAATTCCATTCACTTTTATTAAAAATAACATTATGAAGAAATTACTTGCGTTGGTAATAGCAGGAGTTGCAGTGAAATATTTTCTTGACTCCGAACAGGGTAAACAATTGCAGAACCAGTTGAAAGGATGGTTGGGGGAAGTTCAGGATACGTTTACTGATTCGATGGATAATGCAAATGGAAGAGTGAAAGATGTGATGAATCAACGTAATTAGGCATGGAAAAGCGTATCATTGGAATTGTACTCACGCTATTGGGTATTGCAGGATTGATTATAGCCGGGACACGTTTTATGAATAATTCCGGACCTGGGCGGGGTACCAGAGAAATTATCATGTATGGTATTTTGGGACTGATATTCTTTTTCTCAGGTATCGCCCTGCTTAAAAATACTTCCAGCAAGCCCACCTGATGAGAGGTTCATTAAATTACCGTTTGCTGAAGTAAATCATTTTCATTAGGATATACATAATGAATTAAATTAAGGTGATACTGGTGTTAGCTGGATATCGCCTTAATTTATTTTAGTGATACAGCCACATTAACCATATGAAAGGCCAGGACAATAGGATTTAGGCTGAGAAATAAAGACACTGTTATTCCGGTTTATAAAGCAACTACCTACTTTTTAAATTGGAATAAGACCAGATCAATCATTTTTAAGGGCATATATAACTTTGGTTAGTTGATTCAGACAAGGGAAAAAACTCTATTAAACAATAGTTTAAGATCGTAAAGTATTGATTAACATTTACTTATGTTATATTTCAGATCTGAAAAAAGTTTAGATGATTTGAACAAATGATATCGTGACCTATCTTTGAGCGCGATAACAAAAAGAATGCTGGTTCTTTATCTGTGATTCCTGATTCACGACATTATACAGACTTTGTAATTGAAGGAGGGCAGTGCGAAATGTGAACGGTGTCAGAAAGGTCAGGACCAGTTGTGGACTAAGGCAAGCCTCTTAAAATCTAACCTGTTCATAACGTTTATGGGATAATAAGCGCTGCTGAATGGAGCATCTGAAATGGGATATAAGTATGTTAAATAAATGAAGAATAAATTCCGGTTATGATTTCTAACTTATGTGCGGTTGTACTGATTCTGTTACTTTTTATCTTCATAATAAAAAGTATGTACTATTCTGAATCCGGCAGACTAACCATTTCCGATGTACTGCTAATTTTTTTATTTGCAGGAATTGTATTTGTGGGTTCATATTTTGGACAACATCCGGAAAATATATTAGGCTATTAGGAGTATCAAAACAATTCAAGAAAATATTATGGGTCTGCTATCATTTGTTATCATTGGAAAAAATGAGGAAAAAAATATTGCCAGGTGTTTAGGTGCTATTAAAAAAAGCGTTGATCAGCGCGGTCTGCCGGTTTCGGATTATGAAATAGTGTATGTCGATTCAGACTCAACAGATAATTCCTTATTATTACTTTCTTCCACATTTCCTGAAGTCAGGGTTGTGAGTCTGAAAGGCAAGTGTAATGCAGCCCTTGGAAGAAATGCCGGTGGAGCCAAAGCTATTGGAGAAATTCTGATTTTTCTTGATGCGGACATCGAATTAATAGGCTTTAATGACCTGATGGATGCCTTTCAGCATCCCGGAAGAGAGGGTATTTTGACCGGGGAACTTACCAACGTTGAAAATGGAGAATTAGTACACCGTCCTTCTGGCCCTGCTCTTCACGGAGCCACTTTTGTTATACATAAAAAAACATGGAATAGGCTGGGAGGTATGAAGACAAAATACACCACTGGAGAAGATTACGATCTTGGATTGCGGGCAATTGAAGCGGGATATACGCTTACCCGGATAAAAAAGGTCGTTGCTTTACATTACACTATTCCCTATCTTGATGACAAACGGCTTTGGAAAGATGTGAACAATAAAAAAGCATTTTACTTCAGAAGTGTTCTTCTCAGAGATCATTTTACGACACCTGCATTTTGGAAAATACTTTGGAATAATGAAAAAACTTTTTTATTGCTGACAGCCTGCATACTTCTGAGTATCGTATTCTTAAATATTTGGATCTTTGCTGGAATTTATCTGGCGGTGATTGCACTACGGGCATATAAAAACAAACACAAACAAGGGTTCTCCATGCTTTTGTTGTATTACATAGCAATAGATTTTCTCTCTATTTATTACCTCTTTACACTTTGGCCCGCTGATATCAGCAGGTTTGATACCGTGAATGAACTGAAGCCGGCATCTATAGGAGTGAAGTAGCTTTTTAGGTTTTCCTGTCAGTATTTGCTGACAGCCCCTGGCGGACGGAGAAATCCGTTTGGTTAATTCTGCATCATAAAAAAAGTAACGTACCATCTGTCAATCTCAATGAAGCAACAGAAGAAGCACTATGCTTTGGATGGATAGACAGCCTTTGTAAAAAAAGAGACAGTGAAAGTTACTACCTGACCTTTACACCCCGTAATCCTAAAAAAAGCAAATGGAGTAAACCTAATAGAGAACGGGCAGAAAGAATGATAGCACAAGGATTAATGACGCAATACGGGCAGCAATTAATTGATACAGCAAAGAAGGCTGGAACCTGGGAAGAAGTAAAACCGGAATTATAATATCTCCTGCTGATCCCGTCCACCCAGGTGCCGGCGGAGCCTCATTTTCAGGTGTTGACTAAGGCATGGAACTACTCTTTTTTAGCGGGTATACATTCTTTCCCACCGGCCTTGTTGTACAAATTCCTATTTTTACTGTTAAGTGCGATTAAGTTGCTAATAAATCTTTATGCAAGACGACCATATAAGATCATTACAAACAAAGGTTGCCCAACACAGCGACCAGGCTGCGTTTAAAGAATTGTATTATCTGTTGTTTAAAGAATTATTTCGTTTTGCCACTGTGTTTATACACGAAAAAGAATTGGCTGAAGAAGTGTTACAGGACGTATTTACCAAAGTGTGGATGCAAAGAGAGCAGCTTTTAGCTGTTCATAATATCAGGGTGTACCTCTACACGGCTACTAAAAATTCGGCTATCAACTACCGGAAAAAATACCCTCTTCAGTCACTTTTAGATCCGGATCTTTCGGCCATTGAATTAACCTATGGAAACAGGACGCCGGAAGAATTGATGATTTCTGCGCAGACTATCGTAACGATCAATAAAGCAATCCAACAGCTGCCACCTAAATGCAAGCTCATATTTTTAATGGTAAAAGAAGACCAGTTGAAATATAAAGAAGTAGCGCAAATTTTGAATATATCCATTAAAACGGTAGAAGCGCAGATGGGTATTGCCCTGAAAAAACTGAGCACAGCCACACAGTTCAATCTCTCCTAAAATCATTTTTACAAAAATAAACCGTACCCTCTTTTAAGGGTAAGTGGTTTTTTTTACTGTCTATGTAATTATAACTGTTTACACAGATGGAAAATAATGACGCCCGTTTATGGGTATTGGTGGGTAAAAAACTATCTGGTGAAGCCACTTCAGCTGAACTAAATGAATTGGGCGAACTACTGAAAGATCAGGGGATATTATCTGCCAATGAGAATTTGCTCCACAAACTGTGGGGTTTACCTTTAGATAAATCACTCACTCCTGATATTGATAAAAATTGGGAAGCATTATCGCAGAACCTATTCACAGAAAAAAGTATTTTTCATATTGGTGCCTTACCAGTTGACGGAACACGGAAAATTGGAAATAGGAGAAAATGGTTAGCAGCTGCAGCGGCTGTGCTTGTGTTGATAGCCTCCGGTGTTGGATATTATAATAATTCAAAAGAAATCTTTCCTGCTTCAACCAGACAAGGTTCACCTAACCAGGTAGCCTCCCGTAATGGTTCAAAATCTATTTTAACCCTCCCTGATGGTACCAAAGTATGGCTGAATGCAGGCAGTAAAATTTTTTATGAAAATGATTTTATTAGTAAGAGGGAAGTAAAACTTATCGGAGAGGCTTATTTTGACGTGGTACACGAAGCCCGTAACCCATTTGTTCTTCATGCCGCAAACGTTAACATTAAAGTGCTGGGCACAGCCTTTAATGTTAAAGCCTACCCAGCCGACGACCGTGTTGAAACCGCCCTGGTGAGGGGTTCTGTTGAATTAACTACCAGTAATGACCCCGAGAGAAAAATTCTGCTGAGGCCAAATGAAAAAATTGCTATCCTTAAAATAAAAACGATGGAAGACAGTGCAGCGAAGATGCCTGTAGCCAAAGTGCCAGGTAAAGCTGCACTATATACCATCAGCCTTATGCAGGTTGATAAAAAAGATAATGTAGCTGAAGATCTGGCATGGATGCAGGACAAGCTAATTTTTAAAGGGATAACATTTGAGCAGCTGGCTATACAAATGGAACGCTGGTACGATGTGAAAATTTATTTTGAAACGGCTTCCTGTAAAAAGATAAAGTTTACCGGCGCATTTGCGAGGCAAAATATTGTACAGGCTTTAGAAGCCCTGTCATTTAGTTGCGATTATAAGTTTGTATACAGCATAGATAAAAATATCATCAATATCAAACCTAAATAAAACGATTGCTCAACCCTTAAAACGATTGCTATGACCTGATTGCGATTGCCCAAAAAAGGAGATGCTGTAAACATCTCCCTTATCAAACTGAAACGGGTGGACAACTTAGACCGGAAGGCCATCCCATTTTTCAATTCTCAAACTTAAAAGTATGAAATTAAATGACATCCGTCATTTGAAACAGCCTGTTGCCATCAGGTTTACCAAATTGCTGCGAATTATGAAACTGACTTCGCTACTGCTTTTTACTTCTTTTTTAAATAGTTACGCTTCAGGCCTGGGCCAAACGAACGTAACCTTAAATCTGAAAAACGCAGATTTGCCAAAAATTTTTTCGGAGATTCAAAAGAATACAGTATTCACTTTTTTGTACAACGATGACCTGCTGCCCGGTGGGAAAAAATTCGATATCAATGTGGCTGACGTTCCATTAGGCAAAGTGCTGGACGATTTATTTAAAGGGGAAGACCTGACGTATAAATTTTTTGATAACAATCTGGTGGTGATTGGTACGGCCCGGTACATTGCATCGCAGGTGCCTGTAACGGGCACGGTCACTGCCGCAGATGGCAGCCCCCTTGCATCGGCAAGCATTAAAGTAAAAGGATCCTCTGTTGGTACTTCTACTGATGCAGAGGGCCGCTTTAACCTGAATGTTCCGGACGATGCAGTGCTGATCATTTCATCTGTTGGATATGTAACGATCGAACGTGCTATAAAAGGACTTCAGGTTATCAACGTCACCCTGCAAACAAAAAACAACGATCTGAATGATGTAGTGGTTATCGGCTACGGCACACAAAGAAAAAGAGAAGTGTCCAGCGCCATTGGTACCGTAAGGGCATCGGATATAAAAGACCTTCTTGTTACCAGTCTTGATCAGGCACTGCAGGGAAAGGTAGCTGGGGTACAGGTCACCAACAATACGGGTGCACCGGGAAGTTTTGTTCAAATAAGGGTAAGGGGTACCACGTCGTTAAGTGCAGGCAACGAGCCATTGTATGTAGTGGATGGAGTACCTATCAACAATACCCTGACAGGAAGTTACCAGGCTGGCAACGACCAGATCAATGGTATGGCAGGCATCAACCCAAATGATATAGAGTCCCTGGAAATATTGAAAGATGCATCTGCCGCAGCCATCTATGGTGCAAGGGCTGCAAATGGTGTGGTATTAATTACTACCAGAAGGGGAAAGCCCGGCAGGTCAACAACAGGCGTTAACATCACGAGCGGCATATCGCAGCAAAACAGACGATACGATTTATTGAATGCCAGTCAATACACTATTATGGCTAATGAGTATCAGGCACGGATCAATCCTGCACAGCCTGTTTATTATAAAACATTGCCCACCAATAATACCAACTGGCAGGATGAAATTTTTACCACAGGAAAATTTTCTGATGGCAATCTTAATTTTACAGGAGGCACCGATAAACTGCAGTATGCCATATCCGGTGGACTTTTCGACCAATCGGGCACCGTTATCAATTCTCGTTTTCGCCGCTACAGTTTTAGAAGTAATATTGATTTGAAACTTAACAACCAGATAAAGATTGGTACCAATATTTATTTTGCCCGTACCATCAACAACAGGTTACGGAATGATGGTGGCCCAAATTTTCAGGATGCTTTCAATGGCAACAACGTATACGGTCCTAACATTCTTTCCAGTGCCTTGGTATTTAACCCAACCTTTGCTGT
>JAYUXA010000031.1:0-4625 GCA_043753245.1 Chitinophagaceae bacterium | reverse complement strand
TGAAGATGAATTATACCTGGATGGACAATGTGGCGTTGGATAATAAGTATCAGTATAATGGAAAAGAATTTAATGATGATCTGGGGCTGAATTGGAATGATTATGGAGCGCGGTGGTATGATGCGAGCTTGGGGCGATGGGAGAGCGTGGATCCATTGGCAGAAAAATATGCTTCTTGGTCAGGGTATAACTATTGCTTTAACAATTCGATTCTTTTCTTAGATCCCGATGGTATGTCTTCTGAAAAGGTAGACCCGACTAATGTTATTGATAAGGATGAAGATAATGAGACGAATTACCACCAACAATTAATTGATGACCTGCGAGCAAAGACAGGAGTAGAAATAAAAGTTGGAGAGGATGGAAATTGGGTAGCTGCCTCTGTAGATGAAAACGTGGGGAGTGAAACTGCACGTGAGCATCTTTTAAATGCTATAAATAGTGAAAAGACTATTACTTTAATTGATAACAGGGGCCATGGAAATGAGGTAGAGAGAAACGCTGATGGCACAGCTACTAATAATTTTAAATTTGATGGCGCAGATGTTGAATATTTTATTGAAAATACTTTCGGAATGGATAAAACGACAAATGGGTTTGCAATGGTTTTTTTACATGAATTACAACATACAGAAGTTGGGGGAGGGCTATTAGATACCGATAAGATGGGGCAGAAAGGACCAACTGTAAAAATAGTAAATAAAATGTTACGTGAACTTAATTTGCATGAAAGAGAGTCTTACCAAGTTATGAGTGCTGGTTCTGGCACATATTATTACATTCCATATTCTAAAGAGGTAAAAGAAAATATAGAAAAAGGAATCGAGCCAATGGAAACGCAGCCTCATGTCCGCATACATAGATTTAAAATTGCCAAACCCTGATTTCATTACTTAACGTAAAAAGCAGGTAGATTTTACGCTTATAGTGATATTACCAAAAATGCATAATTACCCTCTGTTTGCTCTTTGTCTGGCACTCAACATCACTTAATTATTAAATTAAAACATTATGTTGAACATACTCATTCTTCTAATAAAATTGGGATATAGCGATTTGATTTTCGATGAATTATCAAAGAGTAATTCAAAGAAAACATTGCCAGTTACAATAGAGAAACGTATATTCTGCGAAAAGTCAAATGTTGAATATTATGTTAAAGCGATTGATCTCATTTCCAAAGACCAAGATATTAGAAAAGGTTTTGTTTTTTTAAAGGGTAGAAAGGCATTGCATAAAAAGAATTTTTATAATGGAATGTTTAGGATAAAAATAAATGATTTTTTATATACACCTGATTTTGATGTGCCAAATTTAATATGTTTTGATTCAAAGGAATTAGTGGAAGATTTAAATATTGATGAAAAAACTTCCTTAAAAACTCTTTCTACAGAAAATAACTATAAATTTGTTGTTTTTTTTTCAAAAATGACTAGCAATTATTTTGAATGCAAAATTGTTTCTTCTGTAGATTCTACTATTGACAATGACTATTTTATTCGAACTAGGTTCGGTAAGGTGTTAAAATTATATTTTTGTATAGAAAACAATCGAATAATTAAACATGACATGAAGCTTTTTATGGCTGGCTAAATAAAGTAAGCAATCGGTTGTTTCGGTAATACTAAAGCAACCTTTAATTTACTAATTATGGAGTGGGTATTGATTGACCCTCTTTAAACAATTGACATTTTAGACAAAAGTAACGGCTAACTCTGTATGGTTATCCACTATGTAATGAGCATTTTTGTAAAGGAGGTCTCTTAGTTTTGATTAATACAAGTATGAAATCCCCTGCAAATGAGCCAGTACCGGCATGACGGTCACTTATAACCACCTCAACCTGCCCACCGCTATGAGTTTCGGCTCCAACGGCAGCCTGAGCATCCTCTACGACCAGACCGGCAAGCAACTCCGCAAGACTGCTGCACCGACCGCCGGGGGCGGCTATACGCAGGACTACGTGGATGGACTGGAATACCGCACCAACAGCGGCGGCACGCTGACCCTCGAGACAATCTATCATACCGAAGGCCGCATTACGCCGTTCGGGGCCGCTTACCAATACGAATATACTATCAAAGATCATTTGGGTAATACCCGGCTCACCTTCGCCGACCTGAACGCCAACGGCGTGGTGGATGTACCCGGCGATATTTTGCAGGAGAACCATTACTATCCGTTTGGGTTGAAGATGAATTATACCTGGATGGATAATGTGGCGTTGGATAATAAGTACCAATTTAATGGCATAGAAAGAAACGAAGACCTGGGCTTAAATCTTGATTTGGCCGTGTTTCGTGGATATGACGCTGCGGTAGGTCGTTGGTGGCAGGTGGATTCTAAACCAGATATGACCTCTAGCCCTTACTCTTTTGTTACCAATAACCCGCTTCGATATGGTGATCCATTAGGTGATACGTTGAGAGGGGTAAGTGAATTGTCTGCGCAAAGAGCACAGACAATCATTTCAAATACATTTAAAGGAATGGGCATAAAAGGTAACGCTGCTGCAGCTTTGTTCAAAATTGGAAAAGACGGTAAAACCTTCAATCAAATAAGCGCTAAAGATTTCAGAGCGGCTGTTAAAGGCTTAGATAGGGATGGTAAAGCACTGGCCAGAGGGTATATGAAAGTCATAAATATGAAAGAAACTGTTACGGTGGATGTTGTAAAGCGTAGTGAAGCACTTAGTGAAAAATCAATAGGAATCCTTCAGACGGGAAAAGAACGAGCAACGGTTAAAACAGGTGCTCAGTTTGATGATGGCGGCAACGGAGCCGGTCTGACCGGACAACGACATATAATCATTGTTATGGATTCTAAAAATCCTGGTGGTATAAGTTATAGCGATGGTGTAAGCCGACCTGCTCTACCTGGAGAAACTTTAGCGCATGAGTTGCTTGGACATTGGCTAGGGGAAAGAAACGTTCCGATGACTAGATGCAACTGCGTAGAAGCCGTTCAAGCATCAAATATGTATTTACGCTCTCAAGGAAGTAACTATACTAGGAATGATCATGGAGCATACACCAACGGTGAAACTTTTGACCCTCAAGCGATCCCTTCATATTTTCAAGATAGCGTTCCAGGCACACTTGATGATGGTCAAAACTAAAAGAAAATAAGATGAAAAAAATGATGTTTGTTTTTTTTGCTTTATGCTTACTTTATTGCCAATCAAAAGAGAAAAATAATAATGGCGATAGAATTGATAATCTTCAGGCAGGTTATCATTGCATTGATTTAACAAAACTCAACCGAGAGTGTTTGGATATTGATTCCATTATTATAAGCAGTAATATACCGATAAAATCGACAGTAAAAGAATTGTTTTCGATTCTGGGAAGGCCAGACACTATCATACCCGTACTGCCCGATTTCATTCACACCCCTCAAGGCAATCTTGACAGTAGGGTAATTTACTACAAGGACATTAGATACTATACTATAAAGGAAAGTGCTTACATTCAATCCATCAACTTTGAAGGCACTGACATTCAAGTAACTCACCCTAAAATTGTACTGAGTAAAAGCACTACAATAATGGATTTACAACGTGTATTTCCATTATCTGGATATATGCTTCGTGGTGGTGGGCAAACATTTAACGGTTTTATGGAATTACGCACCTCGAAAAGGTGGGATGTAGGCGCAATATGGTTTTTGGTATTTAAACAATCAAAACTTATCCGGTTAGATTTTATTGAGCCTTATTAGATTTGTGGATTAGGGAGAATAGAAGAGCAGACTACTGGACATCAATGCGCCACAATCTTCGATACAAGTTGGACGATTTTTACGGTGCCTAGACTTCTTAATTGATGCCACCGGTGCCTCCGCGTACGTTTACGATGCCAATGGCAATCTGCCCACCGCCATGAGTTTCGGCTCCAACGGCAGCATAAGCATCCTCTGCGACCTGCAAAACCGCTACGCCGACCACCCACCGGGGCGGCTATATCCAGGACTATGTGGATGGACTGGAATGCACCAATAGCGGCGACACACTTACCTAAGAGCATGTTGAGGAATTTAATTTGGCCAATTATCTAATCGGTTAATAATAACAAATTAATTGGCCAGCAGAACCCAAGGCTTTGGAACTTTCTACGGTTTTCTCATAGTCCCTGTCCAACTGGCGGAAGAAATTGAACCAGCCAAAGGTCCGCTTTACCAACTATGTATCTTGCTACCACCAACCAACTCCAAAAATTAACCGAAGAGTGCGGCGTGTTACTCAAGAGTAATTTGGTGTTGTTTACAGTCCAATGGTGTGGCACCAGTATTCACCTTCTTTGATCGTCCGCGATTGGCTTGCCAAGCAGCAGGATACCCCAAAATCTTGTTAGCTCCTGTTCCACCATACAGTCCGGAATTAAACCCGACAGGATAAGTCTGGAATTACATGAAGAATGCACTGCTTAGTAACATCTGACGCAAAACTATCAAAGAACTAGAAAATAAGGTAATCGCGGCTTTTGAAACAATCACAAAAGACGAAAATTAGTCCAATTATTCTTCTACCACAAAGCCGTCGCTTTTATAACTAATCAATGGCGAAGGCTATAAAACCAGATATTTAACGCCTTGGAGGGGCATTATCAATGACTGTTGTCCTTGCC
>JAYUXA010000030.1:0-4634 GCA_043753245.1 Chitinophagaceae bacterium | reverse complement strand
AATCAGCATCATCCTGCTCATCAGGCGGCTCTGGAATAATCAGTTAGCTTGTTCATTTTTTACTCTTTTCATGAAAAAGCATGATTTATAGCGGCGTTAAATGGTCGGTGCTATCATTTGATTAGATAGGTTATTCACCAGAAGATTTATTTTTCCAGGTGCGAACATTATTAAACAACACAGACAGATTTCCTGAATCACCTAACTGCAATTTCCAGCAATGACTATCTGCCTGGGTTCCACAAATTTTTTCATCGACCATAAAACAATCGACATTTTCGATTACCTGATCGTATAGCGCATCCAATTCCATGAACAGTTGCTGCAATTCTTTAATTTCCACAGATTCCAGCCAGCGGTAAAATAAGTTGCGGTTGTAGGAATGTTCATTTATCACAACAAGTAATTCGACCCGAGGCAAAAAATGCACAAACGGGCGTATAAGATCAGGGGCATCGGTAATAAGTACGTTGCGGTATTTTCTTTGAAAACGGTACAATGCAATGATCTCACTGCAAAGCTGGTCGAACTGGCGGAAATGAAGATCTACCACTTCATTAAAAATACGCTCTTTAAGACCGGGAAGCTTAATGTCAATAATCTGCAATTTTGTAAGAATAGGTTGCATCGGAAAAATTTCAAAAGAATAATACTTTATCCTGAAGAAAACCATTAATTCGAGGTCTGCTTTAGGATCGATTATCTGAATTGCTTCGGATGCGGTATTATATGAAAAACCTGTTCCAGCCCCATATTGCGATCTATCTAATCGTTGGGTTCGTAGAATCGATTCGATTTATACAATAACCTTTATACAACAGGGCAGCTTTTTATGTGGCTATTGTGACAGGTATTACTCTTGGTATTTTTAGGGATTAATTAGTCTGCAGTTCATGGATAACAGGGATTGATTTCCTCTACTCCGTTTCGATGGTAATATTCAATTTATTATATCCGGTTGATTTTTCCCATAAGTCGTGGTTGGCAAGCCTTATGGCGTATTCAGGTCTGTTTGCAATAGATGGATAATAATCAGGCAGAGACAAGAATACCTCATAACTCCCTTTTTTAACATCAGCGGGCAGCGTAAGGTTTTCCGCAACCACAAGCTTGCCGGTAAACCATTTTCTTATATCTGAGTTCATAAGCACTTTGTACTCTTTTGCATCCCGCTTGCTTCTGAATATCAGGTAAGCAGGCCGGTTATTATAGGGAGAGGCGTACCCTTTATTTTCTATATTAAAAGAAACAGAGAAGGGTTTACCTGCCTCTATAGATTTAGGAAAAGATGTTTCCTGTAAAACAAACCGGTAACCAAGGTTTTTCTTAATGTTCTCCATACATCCTCCCGTTTGCCAATCATTGTTTACAGCATTATTATACGCACAATTCAGAAAACTATAGTGCATTTCCTTCATTTCCGTTTGGACCCTGCCACCAGGTTCACAATCATTTTGAGGGCTAAAGGCGTCAGTACACGTTTCTCCGCCTACTACTACGAACTTGGAATCCTTTTTCTTGAATTCCCGCAATACGGTGTTGGCATCCTGGCGTGGAGTGGAGGAGTTGCCATAGTCTTCATAGGTACCAAAATCGTTAGAGCTGGCCATAAAACAATCATTGTGAAATCCGATTCTTGCCTTGTCTGTTTCTGAAAAAGCCTCTGATTCGAGCATGGCAGCAGCATTTACATCGGCAGTTATACCGTAAATGTATCGTTGTTTGATCTGTGGATACCTTACCTGGATCATTCTATCCTTTGGAACAACATCCAGTAACGCTCTTAATACATCCATTCTATCTCTCCAGTTGGTATCTGATAGTTTTTGTACTGGCGTATTCTCAGAAGCATCACCGAAGTAATCGGAATAATATTGTTCACCCCAAATGCCGATAAAGCCCATTTGAACAGCGGCTGTTACATCTGCATTATCCTGCAAAACCTTTTTTAACTGAGAGATGTGCTGTAAGACAATAATTTTAGAGGCATCACCGTAAGGAGGACATATAAACCCCTCCGGACAATTGCCTGAATTCTGGGTCAGTGTATACGTAAATCGTGGGATCAGTTTAAAACCTTCTGTTCTTGCAATTGCAAAATCCTCATTGATCGCATTGATAAAAGCGGCAGACAATTCCTGATTTTTAAAGATATTCATTTCGTAATAACGAAAGATCAGTGTACTGTACACTTTATAGTTTCCGTCATCTGCGAGTAACTCTTCTCTCCAAATTGCCAGCTGGTCAGATGTTAAGGGAGTAAAATTGCTGGCCTCGGTTTGTGAATACCGGTAAAAACCTCTTTCTGGATTAGGAAAATCTTCCGTACTCTCCGTATATTTCACAGAAACTGAATTTACTTGTGCACCTGCAGTTTCTTTTTTACCACATCCGGCAATGATAAGTATGGTAACAATTGCAACGCTGAGTTTCATAATCACTTTATTTTCTTTAAAACTGGAAATACATACTAATATTCGTACTTATTTTTCATAACTAACTTCAAGCACGGCAACGATCCGCAGGCACCATTATTTTTTTTTTAGTGCTTTTAATATTGCTTCCATACTCAGCTTTTCATGTTCCTCAAGGAAATCAGAGTCATGGATAATAAAGCACATATTGTTGCATGGAGATTCAATTTAGTCAAAATGCATTATAAAGCTTTTAAGAGTTTTTTTTTGATGTTTATTCTTACATCTTTAAATTTAGGGCTCACTTGCCCCTGCAATTTATAGGGTCTGTTAAAAGCTTCCTGTTTCAATTTGAACCTTTCTGAAAGAATACGGATAGTTTCTTTAGATAAACCTTTTTTATAATTAAGTATATCAGAAACCAATCCTTCACTCACATTCAAAAGATCAGCCAAATCAACTGCTTTCATTTTATGTTCTTTTATTAAGGATTTTAGTAATGCAATAGGATCAGCATCATCAAAAGTGTTATGGTTTTCATCATGCTTTTCTATGAGAAGGGTAAGCAACTCTATTTCATCCTGAACAGCTTTGGTTTTCTTTCCACTGTCAATCAATGCTTCGAGTATATCACAGTACTTGTTGTATTGTGTATCTGTTTTAATAATTTTATATTTTAGTGTTTCCATTTTGATTCGTTTAATAGCAGTTCACTGAATATTGTTTATTGTCATCACAGAGTTTGGTGTATTCTGTATGTGTGCCAATCCACTTAATGTACAAATGAACTTTTGACAGCCCAAAATGATATTTACATATCATCCTGTAATTGTTGCCTGCTATATCAAATACCACTCTATTACTTCCATTTCCTAACAAATCTGCTGAACCAAAAGTTTTTGAAATATCTCCCGGTTCAGTCCAATCTGCCACTTTGAGAATTGTTAAATAAATCCTGAAAGAACTTCTGCTTCTTGCATTATGCAACGCGAAAGCTTCAATTGCCTTTTTTTTAACTAGCCTGACTTTCATTAATACTCATGTAAATATAGTGAAACTTCACAAAAAGTGAAGTTTTAAATTTGTACAAAACAACTGCCTGACTAATGTCAATACAAATAAAGCCTGTCATCTGTGCCGTTCGAAAGATTTCCCTTTTTGAAAGCCTTATGAGCCTTTATAATTTCTGACGGGGTAAGAAATTTTCCCTGAGGAATATTGAAGAATTAAGGCTTCATCACAAAGTATACAATTGCAGGCAATCTCTTGTTTAATATTACATGAAAGTTTGTGGAAATCAAGAAAATATGGGTCTCTGAATACAAAGTCTGGTGAAAGTCTATCTTTTTCCCTCAGAGTTTTTATTTCCTGCTGTATTAGTTTTTCGGGCTTTTTACTAATGGCGGTACGTTCGTACAACATACCATCTATTTTTGCTTTCAGGGTTTTCACGGACCATTTTTCAATCCGGCACATTTCGGCATAAAATTGTCGTTGTAAGGGTTCTTTTAGAGGAATCAATGCTATAAAATGTGTCCAGCTCAATTGTCGTATCGCCGATACGACAATTGCCTCATCCGAAAAAACCTCTGCAAACTGCATCATTCGGCGGATATTTTTATCAGAAAAGCTATTGCCATATTCCTGCCCCAATTGAAGTGACAGGGAAATCACAATTTGTTTTCCATATTCCGCCCTTTTATTATTCAAAACTTCATCATTGATGCGTTTGCCTATCTTCCAGTACAAAATAGTAAGCGTAGCATTTACAGTATATGCCACATAACTTTTGCTTTCATCAACAAGCCGGGCAATGTCTGTAAATAATGCCTGCTCTTTGTTTACTTTTTTAATCTTTGCCATTGTATTATATAAAAATGTCTTTAAATTTTTCATTTAATTTTACCAATCAATATCTTCCGGTAAGTTTTTATCAATATCAAATCGTTCCTGTAATTGTGCAGTATGCAACAGCTTACGTTTACCTGCAACTTTCATAAAAATATTATCGCCAGCATTAGAAGTGTATTTAACCAGGCTATTTACAAATTTGCTTTCTTCTTTTATTTTAAGGTAGCTTTCACTATTCGCATCCAGCTCTACTTGGTTTTATTTTGGCAGCTTATTATCTGGCTGTGATGGAAGATATGTTTATCACAAGCAACGAATGCCTGGTTTGATATTACCTGAAAAACTGGTATTTTTTAATAACACTTTTCA
>JAYUXA010000029.1:0-4655 GCA_043753245.1 Chitinophagaceae bacterium | reverse complement strand
AGCCTTTTTCAATATTGAATATGCCGTTGTTTACCAGCGACCATTCATAAAGTCCATAGTATACCTGGTGCTTTGTAGCACCTGACAGAACGAAATTCAGATCAACATTTTTATAAGAGAAGCTATTGGTAATACCATATAAAAATTTAGGATTGGGATTGCCGATATACGTTTGATCGTCTACGGTTATTTCTCCATCCCCATTCAGATCTTTATATTTCGCGCCGCCAACATACGAGGAAACATATTTTGGAGAGCTGCTTAATTCCTGCGCATTATCGTACACACCATCATACACATATCCATACCACTGACCAATAGGCCGGCCAACTGCACTTCTCCATGCGTCACGGAAGCGACCTTCGAAATCCTGTCCGCGAAGAGGTTCATTGTTTGTACCCAGCGCTATCACTTTATTCGTGTTATAAGAAATATTGAAACTGGTTTCCCATTTCAACTCACCGGTCAGGTTTTTAGAATTCACGGCAACCTCAAAACCTGAAAACTTAAATTCTCCAATGTTGCTGGGTATACTTGGAAAACCAGTACCGCGCGGAATATCTACCTGAAAAAGCATGTTGGACGTTGTTTTATTATAGTAATCCAACACTATATTAATGCGATCCTTGAAAAGACCGGCATCCAGACCTATATCAAATCCCTTTGTTGTTTCCCAGGTAAGCGAATTGTTGCCTATCGAAGTGGCGCTTCTTCCCGGGGCAAGTGTTCCTCCGAAGATGTAATTGGTTGATCCGATATTTCCATAGTGGCTGTAATTACCTATATTGAAATTACCCGAGGTTCCATATTCCGCTCTTAACTTTAAAAAGCTAACGGGAGCGATTGATCTGAAAAAGTTTTCCTGTGAAAGGATCCATCCCGCCGAAATTGCAGGGAATGTACCCCATCTGTTCTCTGATCCGAAACGGGATGATCCGTCACGGCGTACAGAGGCCGACAAAAGATATTTTCCTTTATAATCATAATTCACTCTTGCAAAACCCGACAACAGCGACCATTCGCTTGCATTATTATTACTGTTTGCAGGTATAGGAAAATTAAGTGAAATACCTCTTAACGAAGCGGCGTCTATCCATGACACGTCATCATCAGGAAATCCATATCCGGTGAGCCTTACGATCTCCTGCCTGAATTTCTGTGCAGAGTATCCGGCGAGTACATCCAGGGTATGATTCTCTGCAAATGTTTTAGTAAAGTTCAGCGTATTTTCAGTGAGCCAGGAAATATTAGTGGCATTGGTATAAATACCGGTTGGCTGGGTAGGTGGTGGAGAAAAGATCACTCCGGTATTTGAAGGATAGAAGACCTTATAGTTTCCTCCACTAAGGTCGGTGGATACGGAAGTTTTAAATTTAAAATTATTTAAAAACCGGATTTCCGCAAATGCATTGGAAAGTACTCTTGCTACTTTGGAAAGTTCAATCGTTTCCCGGAATACTGTTCCCCAGTTAGGTTGATTAAACAATCCCGGTCCACTAAAGGTGAGTATTTTACTTCCATCCGGATTCTTCTGGTCTGGCGAAAAAATAGGCGGTGCCACCAAAGCTGCATAAAAATTACTGAAAAGTCCGTCAGTAGAAGAACTTCCTCTATAATCCAGAATACTGCCATCATGATTACCTATCTGGTACGTGGGGGCGATATTAAATCCTATGCGGATATTAGGGTTCACCTTAAATTCATTATTGGAGCGGAGTGAAAATCTTTTATAGCCCGAATTAATGACCACGCCTTTTTCATCATAATAACCAATGGTATTTGACGAATTGAATTTTTCGCTTCCGGAAGAAACGTTTATACTGTAATTCTGCCGAAGTGCAGGATCGGTAAGCGCATCCAGCCAATTCGTATTGGGACCCGTCCAGGCATCCGGATTCTGGTACAGTTCCGGTACACCCCCGGTATATCCTTCATAAAGGGCTTTGTCTTCGTAGAATTCTTTATGGTATTGAAGAAACTCTTTGGCGTTCATCAGATCAGGACGACCGCGCTTTGGAATATCTGCAATGCCGGTATTAACGATCGCTTCAATTCTGGTATCTCCTGTGCGTGCACGTTTGGTAGTAATGATCACTACACCGTTAGCGGCCCTTGAACCGTACAAGGCTGCTGCCGATGCCCCTTTCAATACGGAAATGTTCTCAATTTCATTTGGATTAATATTGTTGATGCCTCCTACGATCGGTGCTCCATCCACTACAAACAATGGGTCATTTCCGCTGTTGATGGAAGCCGCTCCTCTTATCCTGAACACCATACCTCCACCCGGAGCGCCGGATACCTGGTTTACCTGCACACCAGCCAGTCTTCCCTGGATCTTTTGTGCAAACTGGCCTACCGGCTGATCTTCCAACTGCTTGGTTGAAATAGATACGATGGACCCGGTAACCTTTTGCCGGGCCTGCGTTCCATAACCAACCACCACAACAGCATCCATTCCATTTTTGGATGATTCCAAAGTAATAGAAAGAAAACCGCTTCCTGCGATGGCAGCTTGTCTGGGTTCATAGCCCACATACGTAAAATAAAGAATGGCATTACCGGGAACAGACAGGGTGAAATTACCTGATGCATCCGTTATGGCCGTCTTATTTCCTGGTTTGGAGACAATGGATACTCCTGCCAGTCCCACTCCTTCTTCCGAAACCACTTTACCTGACACGGGAACCTGTGCCTTCGATACAATACAGGAGAACAAAAAACAAATACACAAAGCAATTGCTTTGGATCTCTTCAGCATGTCCGATAAATTCATGAGTGTTAGTTTTGGTGAATGTTGAGAATAAATACAATTCGATTCCACCAAATTAAAACAATAGACATATAAAAAAGTCACTGAAGCGATCTTTTTTTTGCATAAATAATGGATAATCAATGATTTATAATTTTTTTTATCGCCAGGATCGCATTGCTAGTCAACTTATTATCAACCCTTTAATTTTAATGCCCGGAAATTAAATTATCGCATACATCTCAATCGCTGCTTTACCTTACTTTTTTTCGCAACCGGATCCGGTAGAGCAATACAGTGTTTTTATAAAATGATAACGCGGTATCATGAAGACTAACGTTATTCATCAACCGAAATCTGATTTCAGCAGGTATATATCTTCCATAAAAAAACAGAGATGCATGGCAGTGAAAGCCAGTGATCAGATCATTGTTCAATAAAAAGGAAGGAGGATCCTAATTTAATCTTACAAAATTAAAGATGCCCCGCGAACGGGCGGAATGTCCCGGAAGTAATTGCTTGGCCAGCAAAGGAGATGCATGTACGCAACCATGGTCACTTTCCCAGTTATTAAAAAAGTAAGCCACTTCCCCAAAAACAATATTTTTAAAAATCCATTTTCCATCTGTTGACACTACAGCTATTTCGTGGCCTGCAAGCGTTTGTGGAGAATTGACGTTCCACTGGTTAATCCATCTACTTTTACCCGGATCCTGCACTCCCGTCATGGAAGGATAAAATTGCATGGTCCTTTTTCCTTCACCCTGATTTTTAAGCACCTCACTTAATAGTATTTTTGTTCCTTTATCGTTCTGCACATAGGTTCTTTCCATCTCCAGATCCTTAAAAAGAGGCGCAAAATTCATTGTCCAGCAATTAAATGAAGCGAGGTCGTGCAACGTGTCGGCCGTGTTATTTTTAAAATTGATATCCCAGGCAAGGCCAATGGATTGTTTCTTCTTTATAATTTTTAAGCGGATGGTGTATACCTGTTTATTATCCTGAAAGATCATATCAGCACCACGTTTATTAAAATTCCAGATTTGTTTATCATAGTTGGAAAGACCTCCTCCTTTTTCCTGCAACGTAAAAACCTCCGGGATCTCCAATACAAATTTTTCGCCCGGAAATTCTTTCATAGTAATGGCGATCGCCACACGTCCATCTGCATCTGCAGGATGCAGCACCATGGATCTTTCGTCACCACCCTGGCCATAGGACGGCGCAGGAAGGATATACATCATTAGCAAAGCAACTAAAATCAAAACGTTATTTTTCATATGGCAAATTTATAATGACGTATTCGTACCTGCCCCTGATCCGATAAAAAATCCGTCATGCTTCTGCATGATCAGTACTGGTCCTTCTGCATCTGCCGCAACAATATAGTATAAAACTCCACAGCGGATTGCAACCTGACAACAAGACCTTCATCAACAGGTGTCTTTATTTTTTCTTCCGCCATAAGTGTTGCAATACTCACCAGCTGCTTTTCAATGATACCAGGACCTTTATAAGGATCATAGGTTGGCTTTCCATCCACCACTACATATACCGGCGTGGTATGTGCAACAGCACCGTTGTCGCAGCGCACTACTGCTGAGATCCACTGGCTTCTGGTCAGGTGATGCACCAGATCCAGATGCAGGGAATCTTTTGCATTTGCGTTATGCAACTCTGCCAGACACCCTTCATTATTAAACAAAGAAACAGATTTGATCGTCCCTATTTCCGGACAGGAAAAAGCCTTCACGGAAAGTGAAATACTATCCCCTGCATGGGCCAGCAATTCATCTCCGGGCATTTTATCTGCGGCATTAAAAAATAAAGCCGGTCCATTGGTTACATACGTGTGTCCGTCTTTCAGCGACTGAAACCAGGTATCAGGAGTAAAATTTTTCCC
>JAYUXA010000028.1:0-9788 GCA_043753245.1 Chitinophagaceae bacterium | reverse complement strand
TTACCAGTGTATCAATTCCGACTACATCAGCCGTACGAAATGTAGCCGATTTTGGACGGCCCAGCACCGGCCCTGTTAATATGTCTACCTCATCAATGGTCAGACCAATAGTTTCAAGCAGTTTAAAAATGTACATAATGCTGAAAACACCAATCCGGTTGGCAATAAATGCAGGAGTGTCTTTGCAGAGCACCGTTATTTTCCCCAATTGTAAATCTCCATACTGCATCAGATAATCCACTACGGCCGCATCGGTAAAGGAAGTGGGAATAATTTCCAGGAGCCGTAAATACCGTGGAGGATTAAAGAAATGCGTGCCGCAAAAATGTTTTTTAAAATCATCGCTCCGTCCTTCCGCCATTAAATGAATGGGAATTCCGGAAGTATTGGAGGTAACCAGGGTACCAGGTTTGCGGTATTTCTCTACCTCACTGAATATTTGTTGCTTGATGTCCAGCCGTTCAACCACTACCTCTATGATCCAGTCATACTCTTTTATTGCAGGAAGATCGGCCTCGAAACTTCCCGTAGAGATAAGTTTTAATGCATTTTTGGTGTACACTGGCGAAGGATTGGATTTCACCGCAGCGGTCAGCGCATCCGCCGCCTGTTTACGCTCCATATCCAGCAGCAGTACCTGCACACCGGTTCCTGCAAAATGGCAGGCGATCCTTGAACCCATTATTCCACTTCCCAGCACTGCAACTTTTCTGATGATTCGTTTAGACATAGATATTAGTTAGTCAAACAACTATTAACCCTGAAGATAAAGAATTTACAGAAAATCCCAAACATAGGCTCGGGGCTGGTAAATACTTGTATGTCATTTCAATCAAGGCAGAAAATAGTTACGCTTTATCCATCTTAACTGTTAATGCCTGGGAGGTGACCATTAAATCCGGCAGGAGTTATTTAACGCTGCTCTAACTGACAGGCGATCCTGCAGGAATATCCTGGTCATTCGTAATAAAATATAATTTTCCGGTACCATCATCTGCCATCAGAATCATTCCATTGCTGGTGATGCCTTTCATTTTACGGGGTGCAAGGTTAGCCACTACCACTACTTTTTTACCAATGATATCCTGAGGTGCAAAATGAAGTGCTATTCCTGAAACAATGATTCGTTTTTCAAAACCGAGGTCCACTTCCAGCTTAAGCAGTTTATCTGTTTTTTCGACTTTTTCGGCAGATAAGATGATTCCGGTCCGCAGATCCATCCTGGCAAAATCATCATACACGATCTCCGGTTTCAGAGTAGCGGCTGGTTCAGGTGCCGGAGCTACAGCAGGTAATTGTTTAAGCCCGTTGTGCAATTTAAGAATCTGTTTTTCGATTTCGATGTCTTCCACTTTTTTAAAGAGTAATTCAGGGGCACGAAGACTGTATCCTACACTCAGCAATTTTATCTGCCCACCATTTTCCCAATCCAGTATTTTATCGACCACCTTCAGCATCAGCTGGATCTTCTTAGTGGTGTTCGGAAGAAACGGATTAATGTAGATAGCGAGGTTGGCCGTTAGCTGCAGACAAAGATGCAGGCAGTTATCAATTATTTTCTGTTTGGAAGGATCCTGTTCCAGATCACGTGCAACAATCCAGGGTTGTTTGTCCTGCATGTACTTATTTCCTTTGCGCGCGAGATCCATTACCTCAAATAAAGCTTCCCGGAAACGGTACTGCTCGATATTGGTTTCAACACTGATTTTAGTATGCTCAATATCCCTGATCAGTGTTCTGTCTGCTTCATCCATTACCTCATTATGCAGAGGTGGAACTTTTCCCTTACATAATTTATGCATGAGCACCATGGCCCTGTTGATAAAATTTCCAAAAATGGAGACCAGCTCACTATTGTTGCGCTCCTGAAAATCTTTCCAGGTAAAATCATTGTCTTTAGTTTCCGGTGCACTGCTGCACAACACATAGCGAAGCACATCTTCCTGGCCCGGGAAATCAACCAGGTATTCATGTACCCATACTGCCCAATTTCGGCTGGTAGAAACTTTTTCTCCTTCGATATTTAAAAATTCGTTTGCAGGAACATTATCCGGCAATACAAATCCTTTATGTGCTTTAAGCATCGCAGGAAATACGATACAATGAAATACAATATTATCCTTGCCAATAAAATGCACCAGTTTGGTATCTTCCTTACACCAGTAATCTGCCCAGTTTTCTGTCAGTTCTTTTGTAGCACTGATATATCCTATAGGCGCATCAAACCATACGTACAATACTTTTCCTTCTGCATCAGGCAAAGGAACCTTTACGCCCCAGCTGCTGTCGCGCGTCATAGCGCGGGATTGCAAACCCTGGTCAAGCCAGCTTTTACACTGGCCATACACGTTATTCTTCCATTCCTTGTGGTCTGTCAGGATCCATTCTGTTAACCAGGGCTCATAATTCTGTAAAGGAAAATACCAGTGTTTGGTTTTCTTTTTTACCAGTACGGCATCACTCAGAGCAGAACGTGGATTGATCAGTTGTTCGGGACTTAATGAAGAACCGCAGCGCTCACATTGGTCTCCATAGGCATTGGGATTTCCGCAGATCGGACAGGTACCGGTAATGTACCGGTCTGCAAGAAATATATTTGACTGTTCATCATAAAACTGTTCGGTTTCTTTTTCTTCAAATAAACCATCATCATACAATTTCCTGAAGAAAGCGGAAGCCGTTTCATGATGAACTTTATTGGAGGTGCGGGAATAAATATCAAATGATATTCCCATTTTTTCCATGCTGTCTTTAATCATTCCGTGATACTTATCCACGACTTGCTGGGGAGTAATGCCTTCTTTTAAGGCCCTGATGGTAATAGGTACCCCATGTTCGTCGCTACCGCCGATAAATTTTACATCCCGTTTGCGCGCGCGCTGGAAGCGGCAATAGATGTCCGCAGGAAGGTAACAACCCGCCAGGTGGCCTATGTGAACTGGTCCGTTGGCGTAGGGCAATGCGGCAGTAACCAGTATTCTGTTATAATCAGTCATTCCTTTTTTTCTTGAATTGCAAATATAGTCACATCAATTAAGGCGCATTTCATCTTATATTTATAAACATGAACCGAAAAAAATTCCTGGCAACGGCTACCGGGCTGGGAGCGTTGGTTCCGGCTGTGCAAGCCAGGATGCCTGCACCGGTATCCGAAATCCGCCCCCCTTATCTTAAGGTGGGAGACACGATCGGCATCACTTCCCCGGCAGGATTTATACTGCTCAATGAACTGACTCCCGCTATTGATCTGATGAAAAGCTGGGGGTTTAAAATAAAGATCGGTGCAACAATAGGAACCCGCTACTTGAGTTTTGGCGGAACCGATGATGCACGCACCCATGATATGCAGTTGATGCTGGATGACGATTCCATAAATGCGGTCATGTGTGCCCGCGGAGGATACGGGATGCTCCGGATCATTGACCGGCTAAATTTTGAAAAGTTTTCAAAAAAGCCTAAATGGATTCTTGGCTTTAGTGACATCACCGTGCTGCATTCACATATTAACCGGAATTTTGGCATCGCTACCATTCATTCTAAAATGTGTAACAGCTTTCCCGACAACTGGAACAGTGCAGATACCTTAGAGCAGTCCACTATTCTTTCTATAAAAACTGCTTTGACCGGTGTCCGGTCCGACTATTCAATTATCCCTTCCGGGTATAACAGGGGCGGTCAGTGTGAAGGAGCGCTTGCCGGAGGAAATCTTAAAACACTTGAAACACTTTCAGGTACAGCATCGGATCTGTACCTGAATGGAAAAATTTTATTTCTGGAGGATACGGGGGAATATTTGTACAGTATAGACCGGATGATGCTGAACCTGAAAAGATCGGGCAAGCTGATCGGATTAAAAGGCCTGCTGATCGGCGGCTTTAAAATTAAACCGGATGATCCTGGAGAAGAATTTGGCATTCCCTTGCAGGATATTATTCTGTCGGCCGTAAAAGAGTATTCTTTTCCGGTATGTTTTGATTTTCCTGTAGGCCACCAGAAAAACAATTTTGCTGTAAAATGCGGTGTCCGGCATACCCTGGAAGTGAATCCGGGGAAATGCAGATTAACCGAAGTGATTCCGGATTAATTAAAATAGATAGTACAGATAAACAGGTACAGATAGTACAATGAAATAGGAACCAGATAATACAGATAAATCGGTAACAGAAAGTAAAAAAATATCAGGTTTCAGATAGTACAAATAAATCTTAAGTAACAGATAATTATTATGGTTAAGACACCTCCCTATTTACAAGCCGGCGATACCATAGGCATTGTTTGTCCGGCGGGGTACATGGCTGCAGAAAAAGTTCAGCGATGCATCGATGTATTGCATGCCTGGGGCTATCATGTAAAAACGGGAATGACCATTGGATCTGAAAGCAAAACGTATTTCTCCGGAACAGATACACAACGCCTGGATGATCTGCAGCAAATGATGGACGATGACCGGATCAGTGCAATAATCTGCGCAAGAGGAGGATATGGTGTAAGCAGAATAATTGATCAGATCAGTTTCACTAAATTTTCTGAACACCCTAAATGGATCATTGGATTCAGCGACATTACCTTGTTGCTCTCACATGTATTTGTAAAGTACGGTATTTCTGCTTTACATGCACCTATGGCTGATGCTTTTAACGACGATGATCCGGCAAATCAATATTTATTTTCACTTAAAAAAGTGCTGGAAGGAAAAAAAATCTCCTATTCCTGCGCTACGCATGAGTTTAATAAAAAGGGAGAAGCGATTGGAGAGTTGGTTGGTGGAAACCTGTCAATGATCGCACATGCAATTGGTACAGATTCCGATGTCCGTACGAAAGGAAGAATATTATTTCTGGAAGATGTAGGAGAGTATTTATACAGCACAGACAGAATGTTGTATCAATTGAAAAGATCAGGAAAGTTTGAAAAACTGGCAGGGCTGATTATCGGTGGATTCAGTTCTATGAAAGATACGGAGCGTCCGTTTGGCGAAGATGTAAAAGAAATGATCCGCGATAGTGTTTCCCAGTACGAATTTCCTGTCTGCTATGGTTTCCCTGTTGGCCATGAAAGGAATAACTATGCATTAAAAATCGGCGCAGGATATAAGTTAAAGGTGGGGAAAAAGCATGTCACCTTACAGGAATAAGTAAGCTCCGGAATACAAATAAACAAGTATTGCGTTCCGGAGCTTACTGTAAACTATGCCATCTGCGATACCTTATGTTCGGGCATGCCGGCAGGATCGATATTTACGCCCAACGCGCTGGCCACCGCCATTCCCAATCCAATATCAGCTCTGAACAAATGACAAAGCTGCCTGTTTACTATCAGGTCTTTTTTAGGTCCTCCAATCAGGCTCATAGAAGCCGTCATATTATGGATGAGGTCTTTTTTACCTTTATCGGTTAACACTTTTCTAAAGAAATTACCCGGCTGTGAATAATGGTCATTTTCCCCCTCCGCGTTGCGGTCGTACCATCCACCTACATTTGAATCCAGCTCCAGCGGTAAACCGGCATAGCTTTCATCGGGAACAATAGTATCGAAGCTGTTTGGGAAATAATTCGGGGCGGCACCACCATTTCCATCCAAACGCATTTTACCATCACGCTGAAAATTGCTGACAGCAAAAGGACAACGGTTTACAGGAAGCTGCTCATAATTTGCCCCTAGTCTGTAACGGTGCGCATCAGGATAAGAAAGTATTCTACCCTGAAGCATTTTGTCAGGTGAGTAACTGATGCCATTCACTACATGTGCAGGAGCAAATGCCGCCTGCTCTACATCGGCAAAATAATTTTCAGGAATATGGTTCAGTTCCATGACACCCACATCCATAAGAGGATAATCGGCATGGGGCCATATTTTGGTCAGATCGAATGGATTGATGGAATAGGTTTTTGCCTCTTCTTCCGGCATCACCTGGATTTTCAGATTCCATTTTGGAAAATCCTTTCTGTCAATGGCATCTATAAGATCACGTTGTGAATGATCCGGATCTTCGCCTTTCATTTTGACAGATTCTTCCAGCGTAAAATTCTTAATTCCCTGCACAGTCTTAAAATGAAATTTCACCCAAAAACGTTCATTATTTGCATTGATCAGACTGAATGTATGACTGCCAAATCCGTGCATGTGGCGGTAGCCGAACGGAGTACCCCGGTCAGACATTAAAAACATAACCTGATGCAGACTTTCAGGATTAAGGCTCCAGAAATCCCACATCATGGTCGGGCTTTTCATATTAGTGCGGGGATCTCTTTTCTGTGTATGTATAAAATCCCCAAACTTCTTTGCGTCTTTAATAAAAAAGATAGGGGTGTTATTGCCTACCAGATCCCAGTTTCCATCTTCGGTATAAAACTTCAGGGCAAATCCACGGGGATCCCGTTCTGAATCGGCTGATCCTTTTTCTCCCCCAACGGTAGAAAAGCGGGCGAGCATACGGGTCTGTTTACCTATGTCAGAAAATATTTTTGCTTTGGTGTACCTGCTGATATCATGCGTCACTGTAAAAGTTCCGTAAGCACCTGTGCCTTTGGCGTGTACCACTCTTTCCGGAATACGCTCTCGGTTGAAATGGGCCATTTTTTCATGAAGAATAAAATCCTGCAGCAGAAGGGGTCCTCTCGGACCTGCGCTCATGCTGTCTTCATCGTTAAAATAAGGTATGCCGGAAGCGGTAGTTAATTTTTTTGGGTCGCTCATGATAAAAAAGTTTTAAGGATTGTCATAACAATATTTGGTAAATATCAGCATATATACCTATAGTTCCAATTGATATATTTTATCTTTACATAGATTTAATCTATATGACTTTAGTACAACTCGGCTATATCATAGCGGTAGACAACCTGCGGCATTTTGCCAGCGCCGCCCTTCATTGCCATGTTACCCAGCCTACGCTCAGTATGCAGATTCACAAGCTGGAACAGGAGCTGGGCGTAAAGCTTTTTGACCGTAGTAAACAACCGGTGATCCCTACAGATACCGGCAAGGAAATTATTGCCCAGGCACGTAAAACACTATCGGAGTTTGATGGAATAAATAATATTGTTCAGTCGCGTCAGGGTATTTTATCAGGCGAGCTGAGAGTGGGCATCATTCCAACACTAGCGCCTTATCTGCTGCCGTTATTCGTGCAGAACTTCAGCAGAAACTATCCTAAAGTAAAACTCATCGTTAATGAAATGACCACGGAACTAATTATTACCCGGCTGCGGGAAGGAAGAATAGATGTGGCTATACTGGTAACACCACTTCAGGAAAAGGGAATAAAAGAGTACATTTTATTTTACGAAAAACTGGTGGCTTACGTATCGCGTAAAAATGCACTGTATAAAAAAACATATCTCCTGTCAAAAGATATTGATCCAAAAAAATTATGGCTCCTTGAGGAAGGTCATTGTTTCCGGTCTCAGATCATGAACCTATGCGAATTGCAGAAAGCCGGAAAGGAAGAAAGTTATTTTGAATATGAAGCGGGCAGTATTGAAACACTCAGGCGGATGGTGGAACTTAATGATGGAATTACAATATTGCCGGAGCTGGCTACTATGGATCTGCATCGTTCGCAAAAACAATTGTTACGGCAATTTAAAAAGCCTTCACCGATGCGGGAAGTGAGTCTGGTGGTGCACCGGGATTTTATGAAAAAAAAGCTGGTGGAAATTTTTCGCGAAACGATCATCGCCTCCATCCCTGAAGAAATCAAGAAGAATAAAGGAGCGTTAGTGATGCCCGTTTGATCATTCGTCTTCTTCGCCAAAAACTCTTTTTAATGCCGGGCTATTTACAGGGGCAACGATCAATGGGAACTTTTCCACCGTTACGTTTGCCGTATCCAAACCAAATCCCCGTTCTTCAGAAAGACTGATCTCTTTAAACCAGAAGTACAGTTTCATTATCACACGCTCAAGGAAGGGCAGTTCATTGTCCTGGCTAAGGTATTTTTCAAGAACAATAAACTGAAAATCCCCTACTACATTGTTTCTTTCCAGCGACTCATAGCGGCTGGTGATATTCACTTCTTTATTGGCTACGAGATCTGCCACCACTTTGCGGAACATCAGATTGATCTTTGGTTCTACCCGAAATCCTAATCTGAATTCTACCCGGATGATATCATTCGGGATGATATGGTCCACCTTGTATTCACAGGTATATGGGTCATCCAGCGTGTCCACATGCACAAACCAGTAGATGTCAGATCGTTTTGGTTTTTTATTCAGGATGGAATAGATGATTTTGTGTTCGATTTCCTTAGGATTGTTGGCGCTGGTGAGATAAACCAGATGGGTAGCGTATTTTGGAACGGATTTATCGTTGCTGAGTTCCTGAATCTGCGGTATGTAATGTTCCAGGCGAACAAATTCAACATAACGGTTTTTGATCCGCCGGCTTTTGAACCAAACATACATTACAGCAAACATTACACCTCCAATCAGCATGGTTATGTATCCACCATGCATGAATTTCTGCATCAGCGCTACAAAATAGGCGCTCTCTATTATAAAGTAGGCGCCTAAAAACAGGTAAATTAAAATGGGGTTGACCCTTTTGGCCACCATATAATTGGCGAACAAAATAGTAGTCGTTAGCATGGTCATAATGATAGCCAGCCCGTAAGCGGCTTCCATCTTCGAAGATTCCCTGAAATACAATACCATGCCCAGACAGCCAACGAAAAGCATGAATGCTATACCCGGAATATACAGCTGGCCCCGTTCTTCGGAGGGATAGCGGATCCGGAGCTTTGGCCAGAGATTCAGGCGCATGGCCTCACTGATAAGCGTAAAGGATCCGGAGATCATCGCCTGGCTGGCAATAATGGCTGCTGAAGTAGCGATGACAACTCCCGGAATAATAAACCATTGGGGCATCAGGTCATAAAACGCGTTTATACCCAGCTGGGCCTTTACTTCCGGAGTGATCTGCAGTCCATTGTGCTGACTGATCAGATACGCACCCTGACCAAAATAATTCAGGAGAAGGCAGATCTTAACATATACCCAGGATACCCGGATATTACCGCGGCCGCAGTGTCCAAGGTCTGAGTACAGGGCTTCTCCTCCGGTAGTACATAAAAATACTGCTCCAAGCAACCAGAAACCACCCGGATATTCTGATAAAAATTCAATCGCATACTGAGGGCTTAACGCTTTAAAAATGCTCAGATCATCCGACAGGTGATAGATTCCAAGGATGGCCAGCATGGAAAACCAGACGAACATAACAGGGCCGAATAATTTTCCGATAGAAGCTGTTCCAAACTGTTGAAGAAAAAAGAAAGCAGTAAGGATACTGATGACAATGACAACGATCACATTGTCTGACTCACCAAGATGCCGTAATGCCGGAAGTTCTCTAAGCCCCTCCACCGCCGAAGTAATCGATATCGGAGGGGTAATAATACCATCGGCCAGAAGTGCCGCCCCGCCAAGCATTGCGGGCACTACCAGCCATCTTCGTTGCCGGCGGACCAATGCATATAATGCAAAGGTTCCTCCTTCTCCACGGTTGTCGGCTTTAAGCACCAGCCATACATACTTGATGGTGGTCTGTAACGTTAATGTCCAGATAATGCAGGAAAGTGCCCCAATAATTAATTGATCACTTATAACTCTTCCTCCAATAATTGCGTTAAATACATACAGAGGAGATGTTCCGATATCACCATAAATAATGCCCAGTGCAATGACGAGTCCGGCTGCGGAAACCTGGTTGGTGTTTTTGCCCACCCCGCAAAGTTATAAGGAAATAATAATTTATCTTAAAAATACTTTAATGTATTTCGGATC
>JAYUXA010000027.1:0-22681 GCA_043753245.1 Chitinophagaceae bacterium | reverse complement strand
GATGAGGCTCTCCTTTTGTTCTATTCAGTTCTTCCAATTTTCCAAATGCAAAAATATTATTCCGCACTGTTAATTCTTTCGCATAATGAATATTGTATGGGGCAAACTTCGTGTTATATACAATGTTGTTTTCTATTAATAAATAGGCCGATCCTTCATCATTGTAAATTCCCCAGCCTCCGTACCTGTTCGCTTGCACATCGTGTATCAGATTATTGCGGATAATGGTTCCGGGCGATACGCCGAGCGTGTAAATACCACCCATATCTGAAAGCAGGCCCTGACCGATATGTTCTATATGATTGTATTCGATAATATTATCACGACTTATGCTGCGCTCATATCCCCACTTCCACCCAATTGAAATTCCGGTATACCACCCGTGATGAAGGTGGTTATGCCCAACATAATTTCCTTCGGTATTCATCAGTAAAACACCAACAGCAGAGGGATACCTTTCTCCATAGTACCCAATTTCATTATCAGAAATAGTGATGTTTGCTGTACGTTCCAGAGGATGACTTTCCTCCGTACCTCCGTTCACTCTAAATCCGCCGGCAGCGGTATGGGTGATAGTATTGTGCTTAAGGCTCAATGCAGAACATCCGTTTTGAACATCAAATGCCATGGTACCTAAATTTTCAAACGTACAATTATTAAAACTACAGTTTTTTGCTCCTTTAAAAGTAATAGCGCCGGGCACGGTAACTGCCGCCTGCAAATCACCCGCATCACCATCGGGGTATATGAAATTGGCATATTTAAAAGTAATATTCGAAAAATGAATATTGTTAACATACCGTGATTTTATAGCATCCCCGTCAAAACTTAAAAATCCCGAGAGAACAGGTACCACTACAGTGGAAGTAGCTAAGTCTTCACCCATCATCGGAATATAATAAAGTACGCCTGTATGATCATTCAGATACCATTCGCCGGGTTTATCCAATCCTTCAAATACATTTTCGACAAAATATCTTGCACCATCTCCGGAAAAATCGTCCGTAAATCGCTTTTCAGCAGGGTATTTAAAGGTCACAATGCTGTCGTTCACATCTACTTTATCTATTTGCAGATGCGCATCGCTCCAGAAATGGTACACTACCACCCGGACGTCTTCCATATTAGTCCAATGTGGATCAATATCACCCCGTCGGAATTTGAATCGTTTACTTCCCGTATTAAAATCGACTTCGGTTCCCCCATCCGGAAAACCGGCAACGGTGTAAAAACCATCGTTGGGAAAACGGGCAAGGGTACGGGACTGTCCGTTAATAAACAGCTGCCCGAACCTGAGCGATCCTTTCTTAACCTCCGGGATGGTGGTATACCAAATAGTACCTTTATACTTTTTCCAACCTCGTATCTGTAGGGAACCATCGAAAGTTACCTGTTCATCACCCAGCGGGCGTATGGTGACGGGAGCCTGAGCAGTTCCTGAATATTCAGGCAATACACGCACGGGTTGCTTCAAGTGGTACACTCCGCCGGAAAGCAATATATTAACAGGCAGTTTTTCCTTTCTAAGACTGATTCTGAGAAAAGCCTCCTGCAATGTAGACAGGGGAGCGGAGACGGATAATCCGTTATTACTATCCTTCCCATTCGTTGAAATGTACATATTAACCGATTGGGCATTTACTAACCGGATGCCAATAGAAAAGAAAAGTATTAATAGCATCCGATTCAATTGCGGCATGTTCGTCTTAAGGATGATAGTCATAATGCAAGATTTTAGAGGGAAGGATGACCTTTTCTATCAACTTTACAATGGGGATAGCCGATAGGTAATAATCCTTGCCGGGCCATATCACTAAATAATTGTTTTACTGTTTTTTCTTTTAAATCAGGCAGGACTTGAAATGCTTTTGTGTATTCAAAACATGCCCAACCTTTGCCTATTGAAGTAAGATAATAGTTGATTAAATTGCGTTGATATGTATTTGTTTTCATAAACCGATAATCCGCTCAACCCTGATTACAATGATATGAAATATCTTTTAAAATTATTAAAATTACCTTTTGAATCAATATAATAAGGTTCAAGCTGATCAATAACCAATAAAACCTAATTTATGCAACTGTATTGAGCCCTGTAAAAAACCTCCAAAGCCGAAAACAAAATCACTGAATTACACGTTCATTCTAAGCAATTACAAAAAATGGATTTTACCCTTTTACTTGACAATCTCACGAACCCTGCTTTCTTATTCTTTATTTTAGGAGTAGTAGCCGTTAAACTAAAAAGCGATTTAGAAATACCACCTAATTCGTCAAAGTTTATTTCACTCTATTTATTATTCTCCATTGGTTTTAAAGGCGGTCAGGAATTAGCCCACAGTCATTTCACTGTAGAAATAATATGGTCGGTTTTATTTGGAGTTGCCATTGCCTGTGCCATTCCGTTTTATACTTTTTTCATTTTAAAAAGAAAACTAAGCATTGAAAATTCCGGAGCAATAGCAGCCGCTTACGGTTCAGTAAGTGCCGTAACCTTTGTAACAGCCGTATCATTTTTAGAAATGCAAAACCACCTCTTCAGCGGTTATATGGTAGCAGTAATGGCACTGATGGAAGCACCTGCAATAATTATTGGCGTTATCTTAATTCAATTATTCAGTCAGGCAAAAGAACAATCACTGAAGATAAAAAATGTAATCGCACACTCTTTCACCAATGGAAGTGTGCTATTGATTTTAGGCAGCCTAACCATTGGCATATTAGCAAGCGAAAAACAAGCACAGGGCATCAAGCCATTTACCACCGATATTTTTAAAGGTTTTCTTGCCATATTTCTGCTAGATATGGGAATAATCAGTGGCAGAAAATTGAACGACTTTTTTAAAAACGGATGGTTCACCTCCATCTTTGCCATCATCATTCCATTAATAAACGGATGCCTGGTAGCAATTCTAAGCGGTTTCATTACAGCCGATATTGGAAACCGGTTTATGTTTTCCATTTTGGCAGCAAGTGCATCCTACATTGCAGTTCCGGCAGCCATGAAAATTGCAGTACCCAAAGCAAACCCCGGCATATTTTTACCAATGGCATTAGCCGTTACATTCCCGTTTAATATCACCGTAGGTATGCCACTTTACTTTTTAATCGTGCAAAATTTTTGAACTGCTTTTTACACACAGCGAATAACACTGCAGGGGAAAAGATTTTTCCGGCAAATCGGAATATTCAATAAAAATATTCCTGTCCTCAATCGGATATTCCATGATCTCTCCTCGCGTAATATCAATTTTCACATCCCGACTAGTAATATTAGCCTGTAATGGCCCTGCATAGTTGATATAAACCCAATACTGCCGCTGGTATGGCTTTGACTGTCTTTATATTGAAGGGTGATATTGGCCTGCTCTTTTAGGGTCACGCACCGTTATCAGGCTTGTATAAACAATCAATAAATGTTTTTTCCAGATCGCTACAGGTTACTTTGTTGAAGCTATCCACCCAGGTATCTGTTAAGCCGAAAAAATAATTTTTATTATGGTAGATGAATTGAAATTTAATATCACGTATTTTTAGAACAGATGGTTTGATTTGTTTATTAACCAAGATCTGTTCCTATAACGCCGGTTGCGTAATTAAGCTGTGTATTTCCATTGCGCTATAGTAACCGATATAATACCCGGCATTGCCAACCAGGTATTTCGATATTAAATGCCAGTTGGGAAAATAAGCACTTGCCTCCTGTTCATAAGGAATGATCCAATAGAACCCCTCTTTTATTCTTAACAGCAAGCCGCGCGTTACCATATCCCGCATTAATTTCCTTACTGCCTCTTCCGAGGCATTTTTCAGTAAAGCATGCGCTTGATGAATAGCAAATGCCGGTTCATTGCGATCGTTGAAATGCTTAACAATTTCTGCCGACCTGGAAGATAATGTTTTAGGTCTTGTATCCATAAAAGGACTTTACAAGTACCTGCAATGATATGAAACATGACTGAATATAAACGCCTGCTAATCGCTCATCTTATCATTATTGATAACATCATGCTGTTCTCTGTTGAAAAAAGAGAAGCAGTCAGCCTGTTTCATTTTATCAAACCAGATCTATGAAAAAACATCCTTTCATCATCACTACTAATAAAAACCCAGCAGAATGGGCTTCAATGTTGGGAGATGAAGTATTGGCAACAGCCCTACTTGATCGATTATTATTCCAATGCGAGGTTATCATTTTTTTATTGCTATTGCCAGAAAGGATTTTGGCCAGGATAGCGACTTTAGCATTGGGCCGTTTAAGCCATCGAAAGAATATCCTGGCTTCTGAGTTCGTAGAAAATAAGTTAAATTTAAGATATGAAATAATAAATGAGAAGGAAAGGCGCTGAAATCCTCGACTCGAAAGTTACACACGATCCTAATCTGGACAAGGTAACTGGTATCAGGATATTACCTACAAATTGGCTGCTGCGAGTAAGTAGTTGCCAATTTAGCATGGGCTAAATAACAGTAACTCACCGCTTGATAATGCATACATGAAAGCACTCCCTATTTAGGGGAGTTATATAAGAAATACTTTAGAAATAGTAATCTAATTTAAATATTCCCATTCGTCCTCTAAGAGGATATTGATCTTCACTGAATTGATAGGGAGTGATTGAAAACACTGTATAATTCGTAACATTTAACAGATTAGTAATTGATAGGCTTAAGTCCACTCTTTTTTTGGTTATGCTGTAAGTTGCTTTTGCATCCATAAAAAAGTATTGAACTTTCTTGCTATTAATGTGCTTACTCATGCTATGCTTCCCAGCTAATTCAACATTCAAGCCATTTAAAGCGTTAACTTTAAAAGATAAATATTGATCTAATCGAAAGAATTTATTTGTACCAACACTGGCTCCATTATTTGAATTGCGCAATCCCGAGGCATTCCACAATGCACTAGGCTCGTACACAAGTGAAGCGCGCTGAAGTAGCTTCTTCATAATCTTCGCATTTACCAAAATCATATTGCTATTAAATTGTTGCGCTTTGCTGTTCAGGATCTGCATATAGCTGTTACTGGTCCAAGAAGATTTTAACGAAACAGTGGTTCTCAGCTTGAAAAGATATTTACTATAGCCCCCTCTTATTGTCAATCGGCTTTGGTTATTTCTTAGTGGCAAAAAGATGATCTTTTGAACATTACTTGAAAACGTTGTCGACAGTATAGCGTCCGCGATAATTTTGTCCAGGCTAATTCCAATATTGAGAAATAACATATTGATCGCCTTTTGAAAATTATAAGTCGCCGCAAATGATTGAGTGACTTTTTGTTGTAAATCTGCATCATTTGCGATAAATGTCCGATAGTTCCTCAGTATACCCCCTCTGAATACGCCTGAAATATCACTAAAATTGTTGATAAATGTATAACTGGCATTTAGGGAACGCTCGGGGTTGAAATCATAATTCACCTTAACAGAAGGATTAAATAGCACGCTGGTGTTTTTTGAATCCAAACTATACTCCAGCTGTGAATAATGAATACGTTGATAGGAGACAGGGAGATGGATAGTGGATCTCAAACGCTTATTTTTAAATTGATATTCAGGTGAGAAATAAATATTGCTCCTGTCCCAGTTCAGATTGTTTCCCGCATCACGCTGGTAAGGCATGGTTGCATTATTTTTTACCAATAGTAATCGTGAATCTACCCCCTCAGACTCTTGAATGAAGCCTGCTGTATACTGCTGAGTAATCAAATTACCCGGTATTTTATATCCAAAATAGAGGTTGGAGAATAGGGTGGGTATCTTGAGCCTTTGAAGAACGCGATCGTAATTATTTTCTTGATCAGGTAACTGAAAGTAATATCCTTTTCCGATATCTAGTGACTGGCTGCTGCCATTGTAACTTAGATACCACCTTAACTCCCCAATACCCTTTTTTGCCAACGACGGTATCCAGTGTATATCATTTGAAAACCTTGTAATCTTCTTATTTAAGTCTTGCTTAAAGGAGTAATTGTTGAAGTTCATAAAGCTGTTACTATTTTCATTGTCAAACTCTAAGAGTGTGCTGTTATTAAAAAAATACTTTGCTTTGTTGACCGTTATATTTAAAGTAGTATTCCACTGCGATGGTCGGTTGGTAATATACTGCTGTTCCCGAAAAGATAATGTGTCGTTTTGCAAATAATTATCCATCCTGCTAAAATAATTTAAGCTGTTCCTATCTTTAAAAAATTGCAAATTTAGCTTGAACTGTATATCTTTTTTTGTTTTATAAAGTTCGTTCAAATTAATAACGTCTGAATTATTAAAATAATAGGCAGGCAATGGCAAATCTGGCGGACCAATGGTAGCTTGAGTCAAGGAAAATTCAGGAGGATTGTTGTTGATGCTGGAAGTAAAATTAGAAGAACCCAGTTGTTTTAAGTCACTATTGTAGTTGATGCCGGTATTGTTGAAAGCGATATTATTAAGTCCCTTGAGTCGATCATTCAGTAAAATTGCTGTACCTGAAACATCGTAAAGTTTTGGCCATCCCGTTCCCACTGTAGCACTCCCCGATAATTTTAGGCTAGCCGGGTCTTTTAGTATCAGGTTAACAGCCGTATTATCGACATTTATTTTGTTTTTGAGAACTTTAATAGGCTGGTGATTTCTTATGACATCCACGCTGACAATCATGTCTTTCTGGATAACCTTGGTAGCCGTTCCATATCTTCCACTCATTAGATCATCACCCTGGATGTATAGGTTGGAGATTTTCTTTCCATTATGATAAATTGTTCCGTCAGGGTCCATCTCAATTCCAGGCATACGCCTAAGCACATCCCTAATACTTCGATCTTCTGGTTGTGAAAATCTTTCGACATTGTATCGCAGCGTATCATTAAATGCCTCAATAGGTTGCTTTCTTTCTACAACAACTTCCTTAAGGAAACTCTGATCCTGTTTAAGGTTAAAGTTGTAAACGAATAGGCTAGCCGAAAAGGCTAGCCGCTGCTTCTTGTAACCAATATAACTCACTTCTAACCAAAGCGGCTGCGTAGGTTCTCTTGCAAGAGTTAAGGTAAAAGCACCCGCCTTGTCAGTGAAAGCAAATTTGAACAGGGTACCTTTGTCATCAACAACATTCACACTGGCTGACGGCAAAGCATTGCTGGCACTGTCCCAAACATTCCCCCTAATAGTTTGCTGCGCTTTTAAATTAAGTACTAAAAAAATAAGACAGAAGATGACGATAGCTTGCTGGCACTTTGTCCTACTCGTTCTTCTCGATGGCATTATATTTTCCGATTTTCGTAAGTTTCTGTATGCCAGAATTATCAATATTGTTAATATGAATCTCGGCTTCAGGATGCTCGGCAAGAATTATAGCTTCAGGGTCTAAATCATAAGCCCTTCTGCTGCGGTTATAATCTTTTGTATTCGTCATTATGGTATACTGATCTTTTAAAAAAGGAACCACTATTTCTTTTCCATTATCATTCCGACCCATTTCTTTAAAGTAGAACGCGACCTCATTTGAAGAATCCTTGGCTTCTAATATTAAGCCTGGCAGACCATTAAGTTTCCAGGGCCCATCAGAAAAAGGCAACCCTGGTGCAAACCAGACTTCATACTCCCTTCCCGCATACTTGCCTAGTGCTCTTTGACAGGTGTCTTTGCCAATCAATTTCTTTTCCGGTTTCAACCTCCAATTTATTTTAGGAAGTGCTGTTTCTATAGTGTAAGTTTTAGTGCCAACATGGCCGTTTAATTCCAATTTCTGCTTCCCTATATTTTTTATAATTTCTTCCCTAATCGCTACACCATATCTTCCCATTAATATTGCCGGCCCTCCAACAACGGTAATTGTAGGCATAGATGGGTCGGGGAAATTCTGTTGTTGTTTTTTGCTGCTGCTACTATTTGCATTGAATTCCCTTTCTGAACAATAACGACTGGTACTTTTGCCTAGAGACAAAACCATATTAGATACGTAGGGGTTATCTTTTCGTTGAAGGTCTCGAACGTATTTAAATTCATAAACTACATTCAATAACACTCCTTCTTGAGCAACAGATAAATTCATTGTATAAATAAGCAAAAAGCCAGATATAAATATTCTTTTTTTCATGTGAGGCATGTTTAAGAAATAACAAATATAGCACCACCTTTCCTCAAGTTAGATTATTTGGAAAGTTTGAGAAGACCGAAAAATTTTTTCCTATCAATTTCGCTTTCTAGAGGATCTCCGTTAAGCAATACTCGATCGCCTCCATCCGTCAAAACTGTTAAGTTGTTAGATTTCATAAGGCTGTTATTTTTTATAGCAAAAGAATCTTCTAAATCAAGCAAAAGAGGTATATGTATTCTGGCTATTTTGTTGTTCTCAAATAAAAATTTTAACTGTTCAAAATTATCTCTGGAATGGCATACAGGTATAATAGCAATATTAGGATGTTCCAACTGCAAACTATCCCATTTTTGTAATTTAAAAAGGCAAGTGGCACATGAAACATTTATGAGGGTATAAATCTTCCGTTGCTTATAATTATTCAAATTCTGAATAATTGTGTCTGCAATAAACGGATTATAAATTTCTACGTGTTGAGGTATAATGACCTTTAATGCAATTCGATCTTTAGTATTATGATCCAAGCAAGAAAAAAACAATAAAATATATAAAACAAAAATACAATATATTGCTTTCATTAATTCTTGATTTGTGCAGTGTTTATGTACTTTGATTTGGGATCATAAGTGTAGACACGAGAATCATCACTCGTGACTGCAAATGCTTTGGTATCATTTTCAAGTTCCAGTCTTTGAACGGGCTGCCCTTTCCAATCATATATATAAATATATTTCCCATAAAACTGGTGCGAAGTACCCTCTTTGTTACCTGAATACAAGAGGTATATAAAATTATCCGTTACATCACCCTGAATGAAAGCAAACTTGGTATTAGGCCCTCTGACACTGATTTGTTTGCTATTACTTCCAGTAACAACTAGCATTTCAGGTCTAAATCCTACTGGGCCGTGAATAGTCTTTGATTTTCCAGACAGTAGCTCGACAATTTCAATCTTGTCAGCGTATCGGCAAGCAAGAACACATTTATTTTTGGATGGCTTTACAAACAAAAAACTTTCATAAGCCATTTTTTTGGGCCGCGTAAATGGTAGCGTGGAATCCGAAGAATATGGTGCCATTTGCTTTACTATTTCTCCATTTTTAAGATTCACCATTGAAATCTGAAAGTTATCATTTGCTTCATAATTTCCACTGGCAAGAAGCATAGTGTCATTAAGCAATTGAACGGAATAATAAAATTCCGGCACCGCAATTTCTTTGACAAAATGATTGCTTGTTTCTCCTACACTGTCAAAACCTGACATTACTATTTTTTCTTTATTAATATCAAAAGACCAAATAAAGTTTTGTTCAATACCGTAAGAAAGAAAACTTAGCGATTGTCCTTCTTTTCTTCCCGCCGCAAGCTGCGGATGAAGAAAAGACTTTTTTGCAAGGTTGTATAAAGCGAAATGGTAGCCTCTGTAGCCTTCGCCACTACCGATGAATAGAATAGAATCGCTGCCCAAATCCAGATAATCCGTATTCAATTGATCCAAATTTAATAGCTTAACCTCTTCAATCTTTTTTTCAATGGGAAAGCGATCAAAATCTGTTTGGACCCTTTGAGAAACTTTGCTGTAGCAACTGACTAAAGAAAAAGCGATAACTGAACACAGCAAAAGAAATGTATTTGCAGACATAATTTTCGAAATAAGTAATAATCAGTACTAACTTTATTAGAAGCAGTACTGATTATCTCATTAAAATAGCTGATTCACAACGTTCAAAAACTGCGTGCTTAATAATTGCAATCAGTTGTACCTGGAACACACTTAAGTACTTTCAAATTGTTCGTACCATTGGAAGCATAGCAATAATCGCTTGAATTGCCAGTGAAACGGCAATTATTAGCAGTTTCAGATCCGGCGAAAATTTTAAGGGAAAATGCGAGAATAGTAATGACAGATAAAAGGAATACTTTTTTCATTTGAATTCAGTTAATTAATTAATAATTCGCTCGTCTTGAGTATTTTGCAGATACAGGGCATACAGCAAATTTCCCGCATGGGTGCAACCCAATTCTAATTAAAATCAACATGTTAAAGTCCTGGTGAATATAAGAAATATTAGTTACTAAAAAAATAATTTTTTGCCAGGGTAATTATTAGATGAATACGTTCCAGTATCTTGAAGAAAATAGTATAAAATGTTTTATTAAACATTGCACATGTATTTTTTATACTATTCCAAATACATATTATTTTACCTACAATAAGATGAAATGAAGTATAATAAATTTTCCTCCTTATTTATTTTTTTATCTTTCTTCATTCTTTTCTATTATTATATAGGCACTTGTCAATATGCTTTTAATTTTGAATTGAATAACAATGGCCAATATTATGCTGCTTTTGCGGCATTATCCAGTTGGTCTATGTTTTTATTAGTAAGTTTACTAAAAGGTCATAAGTCAGATTTTAAGCAAATCTTCGCGATGGTTTTTGTAAATGTCTTTATACTGTGTTTGTTGTTCAATCGTTACTACTCGTTTTCCAATGAATATTTTACACATCTCACTGCAATAATTATAATATATGTGATCTTGCTTTCAGCGAATATTAGAGAACTGCATTACATCCTTATCCTGCTCGTAGTCACGTTCTTTTGGCAATTAATTATAGCTTGTAAACAAATGCATCAATTTCCTTGGGGTAATGGTAGGATTTATATACAAGGAACTTTGGGTAATTCCGGAGTTTTTAGCTGTTATTTAGTGTCGCAATTACCATTCTTTTATTATTTCCTTTTTGGGATGACCCCCATTTACATTAAAAAGATGCTGCCTTCCATTAAGTTTGTAAGACGTTTTATTCATCCTATAAAAGTTTCCATTTTCGGGCTTGCTTTGTATTTGGTTGTCATGATTATATGGAAGTCTCAATCCCGTACTGCACTTATCGCACTTGTAATATTACTTTTGGCTTTTTTCGTCATGAATTATGGAAATATTATAAGGACCTTTTTTCACAAAATGCCAAAGGTTCTTAGTATTCCTATTGCATGTTGCTTATTCATCGGATTAAGCTATGTCCTCCGGAATCTTTTTTATCTAAAAAAATTATCGGCTATGGGCCGCGTCATGGCATTAGATATTTCTACCAGACATTTGGGAGAACATTTATGGTTGGGGACAGGCATTGGCCGTTTTACGTGGTACTATCCGCAATGGCAGTCTCAATATTTTGCTACTTATCCAAACCCTCCAAAAGATTATTTTCTTAGCGCTGGCGAGAGCTACATTATCTTCAATGAATATGTCCAGATTTTTTTAACGATAGGTTTTCCATGTTCTATTATTTTGTTATGGCTTTTGAGGTGTTTTTTTTATGCGAAATCAAGCTCATACAAAACTTTGTTAAATGCAACTAAGCTTACGATGATCGCTATCCTAGCGACTGGTCTAAGCTCGTACCCTTTTCATGTAAATGTTTTATTACTAGTCATCGCACTTTGTTGTTCGATAGTAGCAAAAGTAAATACAAAAACCTATCAATTATCTACTACTCCCTTTACCAGCAATCGGATTGCAAACAGGTTTTTTTTCGTCTTTCTAACAGCAATCGCGGGAGTTGCTGTTTTCTCGGCATTCAAAGGTTGGCGGGCTAAACAGGAATGGGATCAACTGAGAAACCAATTATATGAACCTCCTTTTGTTATAAAAAAAGAGTATGATAGACTCGATAAAATTTTCAAGTATGATGGAAAGTTTTTAACACAATATGGCTTGTTCCTTTCTGAAAATACGCCGAATGGGGAAGATGCTGCCAAGACATTAGAGAAAGCTAAAAAATATTTTATCTCAAAAGTTACTATTGAATCATTAGCGAAATCGTATAAACAAACAGGCGATTATAATCGAGCAATTGAAAATTACAAATGGCTTTCTGATTATATGCCTAATAGATTCGGAGCAAAGCTAGAACTAGTTAAGCTTTATAACATTATTTGTGATACATCAAACGTGAGAAAAACAGCCACAATTTTATTAACTATGCCCGTAAAGATTCCTTCTCGTGAAATCGATAAGATAAAAAATGAAACCAAGAGCATTCTAGATCAGTTGCCCTGATGTTCGATATTTCTGCATCAAGGGGGGCTTATACTGCAACTTGCAAAAACAAAATAACGCACGGAAATAGTTATTAACCATCTAGGGAGTACTCTAAAATTAAATATAATTTTGACGGATTACATAGAAATAAATTTGAAAATGGTTCAATGCTAGTGAATGGCTACATTATCGAATAATTAAATATTTAATAAAGACATTTATTTGTATATTGGCTAAATAATAAATCATTTGTAGGTTACAATAATTTTACTGCTTAGGATTTACTTGGGTAAGATTAAGATGGTACGTAAACTGTCAATATTTAAATACCTTAAAATTTAGTTGTTAGTAGATCGAAGGTTATTTAATACTTTAAGATGCAATAATTAATTCATAAAGATAGAAATTAATTACTTAATTTAATACTGAAACATTTAGATGATATCAGCTTCATTCCTGAAAGTTGTATAATCTGATAATACATGGACATTTAAAGTGTTGAAAATTTATGTTTATTGCAAAGAAAATAATTCTATTTTATTTAATCCTTTTTGCTTCAACATCATGCAATGAAGACCAAAAAGATTCTGTAGAAAGGGATCGAATCAACAAATATATAAAAGGAAACAATGAATTAGCTAGGGTATTAGATCATTACAAAGAACCGCGTGATAGTCTGAAATTAAGGGCAGCATATTTTTTGATCGATAATATGCGGTTTCACCAATATAGTGACATATCAATTTACGACTCCGCTTTCTCTTTAATAAAAGATATTTCAAACTCCGAATCTGTTACGAAAAAAGCACTTCTTTGCGCCATTGTTGATAGCGTGAATCGGAGCTCTGGTTCTATTACCGTTATTGGCATTAAAAGTGATTTAAATGAAATCACAGCAACACTTTTGATCGAAAATATCGAATATGCATTTCTAGCATGGCAAGAGCCTTGGGCAAAAAAGCTTCAATTTCAAGAATTTTGCGAATATTTGCTTCCATATAAAGTTCCCCACGACAAACCTTTTTCATTGCGTAAGCGATTATACGAACGATACATGGGGCTTGATAATTTTCACGGTCAGCACAGTTCCTTAAAAAATGTTTGTAAAAGTGTTCATAAAGATATTAATACCTGGTTTGTTATGGAGATGAATTCCAATTCTTCCTTTCCTTACGGAGTAACAGGTGATAATTTATTCAAAGCAAAAATTGGATTTACATGCCGTGATGGCGCAAACGCTGTAATATATTCTATGAGATCCATTGGAATTGCTGTCGTTAATGATTTTGTGCCTAATTGGGCAAATCGGAGTATGGGTCATGAATGGACCGCGGTAGTGTATCCAGATAACAAATTTATCCCATTCACATTCGATCCTGATGCTTATCCTGGGATGTATAAAGTTGCAGGCCTTGATTCAATGTTTAAGAATAAATGCCCAAAAGTTTATCGAAGAACATTCGCTGTGCAAAAATCTAGTCTACCTTTTCAAATTAAAAGAGATGAGGAAATTCCATTATTTTTTAATGATGTTTTTTTTAAGGATGTAACAAATGATTACGTATCTGTGTCTAATATTGAAATAGTCTGCAATGAATTAAGTTGGAGTAATCAGCATCACCTTTATTTGTGCGTGTTTGATAATCAGAATTGGCAAGCGGTGGCTTGGGGTAATAGAAAGTATAACAAGATCTTGTTTAAAAATGTTGGACGTGATGTAGTCTATCTCCCTGCATGGTATATTGAGGGACGATATGTTCCTGCGGCAGATCCTTTTCTGTTAACGAAAGATGGAATAATTCATTCATATACCGTTACCTCAAAGGTTCGATCAGCTAATTTATTACGAAAATATCCTATCGATGAAAGTAATACAATTAAGGTAGGAGAAAGGTATGAACTTAGATATTGGAATAAAGGCTGGATATCACTTGGGAAAATCGAAGCGACTACTAAGATGTTGAGATTTAGCAATGTCCCATCCAACTCTTTACTGTTATTACATAATTTAGACCGTGGAAAACAAGAACGAATTTTCAGTTTAGCTGAAGACGGTCGCCAAATTTGGTGGTGAGTATCAGTCGATTAAATTTTTAAAGATTACTGAATGATATACAATTTTTCTATCATTGTACTTTTGTTTCTAATTGGATGCGTAAGTAAGGATCCACTCAATTCAACTACAACATTAGGTAAAGTTTCAACTCAATTAGAAGACCGTATCCTTACATCCCAACCAATCCCGTTTTTGAAGGAAAAATCCATAAGCATTTTAGCTAATAAAAATTTCGGAGAATATAGCAAATCATTTAATTTGGAGGCTGACGCAAGAATACAGATAGAATACGTAGGAGAGATTTTAATTTTAGAACCGAAACTTGCTCATGAATTTGATGGAATTCAGTTATTTTTTGATTGTAATAACGAGAAATTCATTGACTTTGACAGTCAAAAAGATGATAAGCAGTTTGTTCTAAATCAAACCCAATTAATTGATGGAGTTGATTTTGTTCAAGTTCAAACTTCTCATAATCGTTACATTATTGAAGCTAAAATTCCATGGACTAAATTAAAGGTCACACCTCATTCACAAATGAAATTTGGGTTTGACATAATGATCAATGATAATGATAAATATAAAAGGGATAAATGTATCATTTGGCACTCAAAGGATCCCGATCTTTATATAAATACAAGTTTGTATGGCGATCTTATGCTAGGCTCTTTTAAAGCGCCATTTATTGATTCATTTTCTACAGCAGTTTCAAAGTATTCAGCAATACGACCTTTAATTGACGGAAAAAAAGATCTGGCATGGATAGAGGCTTATACATACACTGCAAAGCACCTAGGATTCGGAGAAGCTTCAGAAGATAATGATCTTAAGGCAACTTACAAGTTGTTGTGGGATAATATGAACTTATATATTCTAGCTGAGGTTGAAGATGATGCTATTGTTTTTCGTTCAAAAAATTTCGTGATGTGTGATTTTGGTTGGATTGAAGATGAAAATAAGAAAATCATTTGGAGGGTAGAGCCGGAAAAAACCATTCATGCGGGAGGGGCTTTTAAAAACAGAAAAATTGATACAGTACTTCATGTGCAAAAGGGAAAATATTTTTTAAAATATAATTGTGATGAAAGTCATTCATTTGACAAATGGGATGATGATCCGCCTTTCAAAAAGGATTTTTATGGCATTGGTTTGAAAAGATTAGACTAGTTAGTAAAAGATGTTATCGCTCAAAATCAGCTTTGCGAAGCAAATAGTGTTGGGACTAACGAAGAGACCGGAGTATAGACCCTTCGTAAGCACATCAAAGAACTGAGTATTACCTCTATTATCTGTGATAATACCTGCTTTCCGGTAAAACTTTTATCTTTATCCAACATTAGTTATAGTTTTTGTCTGGTAACTCAATCTTAACTAATCTGGATGGTTCTAACGAACTACCCCTATTTATTTATATTTTAGTCGGACAGTAACATTGAGGTAATATATAATAATGAAACCTTTTGGCTTTCCCAAAAGCGTATGGCAGAACTGTTTGGATGCAGTACCGATAATATTTCATTGCATATCAAAAATATCTTCAAAGACAAAGAATTAGACCCCAATTCAGTTGCCGAGGAAATCTCGGCTACTGCTGCCGATGGCAAAAACTACAAAACAAAGTTTTACAACTTAGATGCCCTATAGCCGTTGGCACTAACGGTAACGGTCACGAAAGATCAAAAACAAGAATGGCTCCCGTTTTTGGGAGCCATTCCAATAAAGTGCCCAGGACTGGATTCGAACCAGCACATCCTTGCGAACGCTGCGACCTGAACACAGTGCGTCTACCAATTTCGCCACCTGGGCATTTTCGTTCAGGGCTGCAAATATAGCTAACAAAGAATAGCGTTCAAATCTTTTTACACCTTTGCAATCCTAAACTACCGCGTTGAACCCGCTTAACGTATTAAACCGCCACGTTAAATTCCCGTAACGCTTCATTTAAACTGGTCTTCAGGTCGGTGCCTGCACTGCGTTTTCCAATGATCAGCGCACAGCTTACCGCATAATCTCCCGCAGGAAATTTTTTGGTATACGATCCGGGTATCACCACACTCCGGGCCGGTACTCTTCCTTTGTACTCTACAGGTTCTGCACCACTCACATCAATGATCTTAGTGCTTTTGGTCAGCACCACATTGGCTCCCAGCACTGCTTCTTTTTCCACACGTACTCCTTCTACCACAATACACCTGCTGCCAATAAAACACCCATCTTCAATAATTACAGGACTAGCCTGAAGCGGCTCCAAAACCCCACCGATCCCCACTCCCCCACTCAGGTGTACGCCTTTTCCGATCTGTGCGCAACTGCCTACCGTAGCCCAGGTATCTACCATAGTACCTTCGTCCACATAAGCTCCTATGTTTACATAAGAAGGCATCAGCACCACATTCTTTCCCAAAAATGCACCGTAGCGGGCCACTGCATGCGGAACCGCACGTACACCCAGATCCCGGTAGTTCGATTTCAACAGCATCTTATCATAGAATTCAAAAGGCTCTATGGTCCAGGTCTGCATGGGTTGAATAGCGAAATACATCAGTATCGCCTGCTTCACCCACTCGTTCACTATCCAGTCTGCCCCAACAGGAGCAGCCACACGCAACCTTCCCTTATCTGTTTCTTCAATAACCTGCTTTACCACATCACTGTATCGTTGCTCTTTCAGCAATTCCCGGTTTGCCCAGGCTTCCGCTATCATTTGCTGCCATTCCATAACTATTTTTTGCAAACATAACATATGCTCCGCACCTATCTACACTTCCTGCAGCTATAGCCTGTACATTTGCAAGAAATCCCAGATGAGCGCTTTTGAAGACGATATCCATCATTGCCTGTCGGTTCTGGAAAGTGGCGGCACTATTTTATATCCTACAGACACCATCTGGGGAATCGGCTGCGATGCCACGAATGAGTCTGCCGTTCAAAAGCTCTACCGGATCAAAGAACGATCCGTTGAAAAAAGCATGCTCATTTTACTGGCAGACGAACGGGATCTGCTTAAATACGTTGCCAGCCCCGACCCGGCTGTCTTTGATTTCCTGAAGACAACTTCCCGTCCCACCACTATCATCTATCAGAACGCCATAGGCTTTGCTCCCGGATTGGTGCGCGATGATGGTTCGATCGGCATCCGGATAGTACAGGAAAAGTTTTGCAGACACCTGATCAAACGTTTTCGTAAACCTATCGTGTCTACATCCGCCAATTATTCCGGTGACCCCACTCCGAAAAAATTTTCTGAAATATTTAATGATATTCGTACCAGCGTGGACTACGTTGTTCATTACCGCCGGGACGAAACGCAGGAAGGACAATCATCGGCTATTCTTAAATGGAACAGTGACGGATCACAAACGGTCATCCGTGATTAAAAAAGCAATGGCATTGAAAGTACTGATCATACAAACGGCTTTTATCGGCGACGTAGTACTTTCCACCTCCCTGCTGGAAAACCTTCATGTCGTTTACCCCGGGATGCAACTTGATTTTCTGCTGAGAAAAGGGAATGAGGGATTATTGTATCATCATCCATTCATCAATAAAGTTTTGGTATGGGATAAAAAACAGCAGAAGAATCTCAACCTGATAAAAATCCTTGCCACGATCAGGAAAGAAAAGTACGACCAGGTAATTAATGTGCAACGGTATGCATCAACAGGTTTTCTCACTGCCTTCTCCGGGGCAAAGGAAAAGATAGGGTTCGATAAAAATCCCTTCAGCTTTTTATTTACAAAAAAAATAAAACATCTGTCAGGGAATGATAAAACGGTGATTCATGAAACAGAACGCAACCATCAACTGATCAAACACCTTACCGAAGAAAAGCTGATGAAGCCCAGGCTCTATCCCACTGAGGAACAGATCCGTTCGGTGGCCGGCTATGTTCAAAAACCATTCATCACCCTTTCGCCTGCATCCGTGTGGTTTACCAAACAATACCCCCCGCAAAAATGGGCCTCCTTTATAAACCGGCTCTCCCATCATTACCGGATATACCTGCTTGGGGGAAAAGACGACCGCTCCCTGGCAGAAGCCCTCATTCAAATGACGGGATCTGAAGCACCCGTGAATTTATGTGGCGAACTTAATTTTCTGCAATCTGCTGCGCTGATGCAACACGCAGTTTTAAATTATGTAAATGATTCCGCCCCAATGCATTTTGCCTCAGCCATGAATGCTCCCGTAGCAGTGGTGTATTGTTCCACCCTTCCCGCTTTCGGATACGGGCCCCTTTCGGATATCCGGTTTATCATTGAAAGAGAAGGGCATCTTTATTGCCGTCCCTGCGGATTACACGGCCATCGTTCCTGCCCTGAAAAACATTTTAAATGCGCGATGGATATACGGGAAGACCAGCTTCTGAAACCGCTCTCCATGCATTAAGTGCTCAGCTTGTTACGAATGGGATTGTAGTAGTATCAGTGATCCTTATTAGCCTCTTAATTGATTGATCCTTACAGAGGATACAAATCTGATGTTTATGAAGATTTATGATATTTGCATCCAAATATGGACTCATAAAGTGTTTCTTTTGGCGTCCGCAGTACCCGTATCTGGCAGAAAAACTTGCGGACGATCTTAAATAAAACCAGGCTAATTTTTTGGAAACAACAACATCATACACCTATTAATCCGTTTAAAGATGCTGACCAGTGCCGGGTTTCTTTTATTTATTATTCCTTTATTATTTCTTTCGGCTCTGGTCTACTTTCTTGCAAAAAAGAAAAAACCCATTCCGCTCCCGGACCGCCAGGTAATAAAAAAAATATTGCTGGAACACGTTTTATTTTATAAACGGCTAAACGATGCCTCAAAAATAGTATTCGAAGAGAAAGTCGAAGCTTTTCTTAAAAAAATACGCATCACCCCAGTAAAAACTACCGTGGAAGATATAGACCGCGTATTTGCAGCGGCAGCGGCCATTATACCGATCTTTGCATTTGAAGGCTGGGAGTACCGGAACATCCATGAGATTTTACTGTATCCGGATTCTTTTAACGACGAATTTAAAATATATGGACAGGGAAGAAACGTTCTCGGCATGGTGGGTAATGGTGCCATGCAAAATGTGATGCTGTTATCACAACAGGATCTGCGTGCCGGGTTTAGGAATACCACAGACCAATCGAATACAGCCATTCATGAATTTGTTCACCTGATAGATAAAACGGATGGCGCCACTGACGGAGCGGCAGAAGCAATGCTGGCGCATCAATATGCATTGCCCTGGTTAAAACAAATGCATCAGGAAATACTGCTGATCAGAGAAAATAAGTCAGATATTAATCCATACGGGGCTACAAATGAAGCGGAATTTTTAGCAGTGGCATCAGAATACTTTTTCGAGCAGCCGCACCTGATGAAAGAAAAACACCCCGAGCTGTTTCGCCTGCTCGAACAAACATTTAAAACACCTTCGAAATAACAGCATTTCATAATTGAAACGGACGGCAGGATATTAAACGCTTTTTCAGTTTATATTGCACAATTAATACTATTCATGCTTCAGAACAACCTGCTGCTTTTTTGCGTTCTCTTACTCATTGTTTCTCTATTGTCAATCGTGAGCCAGAAATTAAGGGTCTCCTACCCAATCGTACTGGTTATTTCAGGATTATTTATTTCCTTCATTCCCAATATACCCATTATCAAACTTGAACCGGATATCATTTTTGTTATTTTTCTGCCTCCGCTATTGCATGCCGCTGCTTGGGAAACTTCCTGGTTTCAGTTTTGGAATTCCCGACGAGCAATCGGCTTGTTAGCAATAGGCCTTGTAATTTTCACTGCTTCCTCCGTGGCCGTAGTATCCCATTTGATGATCCCGGGATTTTCACTGGCAATGGGATTTATACTGGGTGGAATTATTTCTCCTCCTGATGCGATAGCAGCAACCAGCATCCTTAGAGGATTGCCGGTACCCAAAAAAATTATAACGATACTCGAAGGAGAAAGTCTGGTGAATGATGCTACCAGTCTCACCGTATTCCGGTTTGCGCTTGCTGCCGTAGCCACGGGAAGCTTTTCTTTAATTGATGCAGGGATTGATTTTGTGATCGTCTCCGTGATGGGCGTTGCCATCGGATTGGGAATAGCGTTTATAGTTTATTTTTTGTACCGGAAATTACCCACTTCACCCAGTGTAGACACCGCCATTTCCATTATTGCTCCCTTTCTGATGTACATCACTGCCGAACATTTTCATTATTCCGGTGTACTTGCGGTGGTGAGCGGAGGATTGTTCCTGAGTTTTCGTTCAAATGATATCTTCACTTTTGAATCAAGGATTCAGGTACAAAGCGTGTGGAGCTCCATGGTTTTTATATTAAATGGAGTAGTATTTATCCTTATCGGATTACAATTGCCCGAAATTATGAAAGGGATAGAAGGATATTCTATCGGCGAGGTGATGGTGTACGCTATCGTCATCAGCCTGGTTACGATATTCATTCGCATTCTGTGGGTTTATCCAGCCACTTACCTTCCCAGGTGGTTCAGCAGAAAAATCCGGAAAAAAGAAAAAAGGCCGGATGTCAAAATGGTATTCATTGTTGCATGGAGCGGCATGCGAGGAGTAGTCTCCCTGGCCTCCGCATTGGCTATACCACTTACCATTGCTCCTGGAACACGTTTTCCGCACCGGGAACTTATTTTGTTTATCACCTTTATCGTAATCTTTTTTACATTGGTGCTTCAGGGACTGAGCCTTCCCTACTTTATAAAGTGGTTGAATATTGCAGAGAAGGATAAAGACGAAGAAAATAAACTGGAGATCACCATGTTGTTGTCTTCCAGTGTATTAAAATTTCTTGATGCTAATTATCAAAAAGACCTGATCAACAACCCTTTATTCGCCCAGCTTAAATCCCGTCATGAAGGGATTGTGGAAGACATCGAAAAAAGACTTTCACCTACTGCTTCCGGCGAAGAACGTTCTCCTCATATTGCTCCTTACCGGAAAGTATTATTAGAACTGATAGATGTGCGACGCAAAGAACTGGTCTATATGAGAGACAGTAAACAATTCGTTGCAGAATTATTAAGGAGTGTTGAACTGGAACTGGATCTGGAGGAGGCCCGTCTCAGGCATCAGTCCATCTAACGATAGGTAGTAATGCTGTAATTTGCAATCTATTTCAATTATGCCTTTATTATTAAGTCCGCACCGGCTGATAACCGATCATATTATAATAGAATCACTGCTGACGGTAAAAACGATAGGTAAAATTGATTTTGTAACGGAAGAATTAAATAGCTCTGTACTTAAAAAACAGTACCCGGATCTAAATAAAAATGGCCAGGAGGCGCTCGCATGGTTTAATAAAGATGGAATACACTATATCCGCCAGGAAATTAAAAAGACCTTTGGCCTTAAAAGGAGCGGCACTGATTTTACAGTGTATGGTTACCAGGCCATGTTGCGCAGAATTCACGAGCTGTTACTAAGGATTAATCCATATACAGATACCCTGAAATGGTACCACAAAATAAAAACGGGAAAAAATAATTTTAAAATTACGCCCTGTACATTCAGTACGGTTCGCCCATCTCTGAACTTAGAAGTTATAAAGAAAGAAGGGCAATTCGGTTTAGCGGTCAGTATCAGTATTAATAAGCATTCAACACCATTAAATGCCTTTAACCGTACTCATTATTTGCTGGAACACCGGGAGGTATATTTTCTTTTGTCGTACAAAGATTACCAGACACTGGAATGGATATCCACTCATCTTACTGGCCACTCCTGGAGCAACCAGCAGGAATTTGCTGATCGGATCTTATTAAAACTGGATGAGGGGTATAGTATCAGCAGAAATAATTTATTTGATGAAACGATCATCAATGAAAAACCGGCAAACCGGGTGATGCTCAGTGAGATCAGCAATTCATTTCTGGTGATGACGCCACAATGGTTGTATGATGGATTTTTAGTGGAGGGTGCCTGGAAAGAACGTATGGAAACGGTTCGGGACGGGAAAACATTTACCATCCTTCGTCACAAAGAAAAAGAAAATAAACTCCGGATGCAGGTGGAAGCACTTCATACCAATTTTTCCAGGCAGATGAATGGATATTATTATTTACCCTTTGCCGATGCCCAAAAAAAGCAGTGGTTTGCAAAAGCTTACCACCAGCTGCTGGATCAGGACACCGAAATAACCGGCATGGATATGCTGCAGCACTTCAGGTATTCTTCACATAGAATAAACACCACCTCCACTATTCATGAATCGGAGAATGACCTGCTGCGGATAGATATTAAGATCAGCTTTGGAGCGGAAGAAGTTGCATTACAGGAATTACAAAAAATAATTTATGCCGGCCAGAAAGCGGTGCTGCTAAAGGATGGCAGTCTGGGATTGCTGACCGATGAATGGCTGGAGAAATATGGCCGCCTGATTAAACATGGAAGAGTTGATCATAAAACATTACTAATTGGCAGGTGGATGGCGCTGGGTGGCTTCGCGGATAGTGAAAAAACGATGCTAAAAA
>JAYUXA010000026.1:0-9847 GCA_043753245.1 Chitinophagaceae bacterium | reverse complement strand
AGCATTTGGAATAACTTCTTTAAGTGATTTAGTTCCAGCGTCAGTAGCATATTCACTTCCACTCCAAAAAATTTTTGGTTTTATCCTTTTTATTTCATTGTCGTTTTTAAGTATATAATCTTTTTGAAACAAATCATATCCATTACGCTTACGAACCATTTTGTTGATGCCACCAAAATGGTTAAACCTCAACATTATCACCGGCACTTAAAATAATTTCAGGCAATGCTATTGGTGCTTCCACCGCTGGCAATGTTTCTACATTACGTAACTGGCGTTGGATGGCTCTTGTACGGGTACCCACTACATCATCTAACTGCCCAAGCCCCGTTTGTATATTCTTTTGTGCCTTTTCTAATAAGCCACCAAATAGTTCAAATTCTTTTTTTACAGTGCCCAACACTTTCCAAACTTCACTGCTTCTTTTTTGCAAAGCCAATGTTCTAAAACCCATTTGCAGACTGTTTAAAATAGCCATTAAAGTAGTGGGGCCTGCAACCGTTATATTAAACTCACTTCTTAACTGATCAATCAATGAACTGCGCCTTATCACTTCTGCATAAATACTTTCAAATGGGAGAAACATAATGGCAAAGTCGGTTGTATTGGGAGGGTCCAGATATTTGTCTCTTATATCCCTTGCCATTTTCTTAATTACCGTTTCTAAATTTTTTGTCGCCATTTCAATATCGTCAGGTACTGCATTTTCATACGCTGCTATTAAGTGCTCATAGGTGTCTTTTGGAAATTTGGCGTCTATTGGCAGATACACAAAGGCACTTTCATCTTCGCTACGCCCGGGTAGTTTAATTGCAAACTCCACCGGTTCGCTGCTGCCTTTTTTAGTTCGTACATTGGCATCATATTGGTTGGGTGCTAAAATTTGTTCCAGTAATAATGCTAATTGCACCTCGCCAATACCGCCTCTCAGCTTTACATTACTTAATACTTTTTTTAAGCCGCCTACATCAGTTGCAAGGGTTTGCATTTCTCCCAAACCTTTTTGAACTTCAATTAATTGTTTGCCTACGGTTTCAAAACTCTGGCCTAACCGTTCACTGAGTGTTTTTTCTAATTTCTCTTCTACCGTAACCCGGATACTCTCCAATTTAGTTTCGGTACTTTTTACCAAATCATTTTGTTTGGTATCCATCAAAGCAAATTTTTCCCTTTGCAGATCGTTGAATGATTTTATATTGTTATCGAAGGTTTCCTGAAAGCCTTTGAAAGCTGTAACCAGTACATCACGAATTAACTTATTATCTTCTTTTGCCTGGTTATTAATTTTCTCTAATTGAATAATATTGGCTCCTGAAAAATGGGTAATATTTTTTGTCAACTCCTCCCTATTTGCTTTGTTGTTTTCCTCTATTTTTGCAATTAAGGCCCCGACCTTTTCATCAAGGGTTTTATTAATTTCTTTTAATGCATTCTGGCTTTGCTCAGTAATTGTTTTAAGGGTCCGAGATTGTTCAGTTTTAAAATCAAGTAAAGTTTCGTTCAACTCTTTTCTATTATCTTTTGCTGTAGTTGCATTTTCTACTCTATTGATACGAAAATCTTCTTTGAGGTTGGTTTCTATTCTTGTAAGGCTTGTTTGTAATTCAACAACCTTATTTTGCAACAGGGGCAACTCATCTCCGGGTTTACTCCTAAAAATCCTAAAGAGTATAATGGCTATGAGCAACAATACACAGATGACTATTAATAAGATTATTTCCATTACTTTTTTCGCTTTTTTAAGTTAATTTTTTTCTTCGACACCAGCATGGCTTCGTTTGCCAGTTTTTCATTCTTCACTATCAATATTCGAAAACGACATGGGAAACGTTCTACTTTAATTACTTTGCAGTTGCCCGTCAGCGCCTGGCATGGTAAATTATTAATCAATACGTCCACTCCCCATGACTCACATCTCTTTGCATAAATCAAATATTTGTCTTAGCTCTATGTAATTTTATTCCCATTAGTCCCTGAAGCAATTCAAACTAGTGGGTTTCGTCTTTTATAGGGTAAACCTCATTTTTACCAGGTGCCCGTTCACTTTTTTCTCCCAATCCATTACATCATTAGCTGCTTCCGATAAGGTGCTTTCGTAGCGTTCTGCCACTTTCTTAATGCGTTGTGTAAGCCGTTGGCTTATACGATCCATTTTTGTTTTAACTTTTTGTTCTATGCTTGTCATCTATTTGGCCTCCACCACGAGTTGTTTTATTTCGGTTTCGGTTAAAGTTTTGTACCGGGCAAAGGCTTTATATTGGCTCGGTTCCATAGAACCTCTCAACTTATCGCAACTTGCCCATAAGGAACTATATAACTCGGATTTCTTAATTGCCATTATTTCTCTTACGATTTTTATTTTTAATGTTTTTTTCTGCTATCTCCATTGCTTTTAAAGCCACATCATGATCTTTAGTTACATCCATAATTTGGTCTGCCACCCAAAGTGTAACCAATATGTCTTTATCCACATTTAAAATTTCTGCTAAAACGGTTATCTGTTCTTTTTTAATGGGTCTTTCTCCACGTTCAATTTTACTAATGATCGAGGTGTCTACATCCAGCCTGGAAGCAACCTGTCTTAACAGCAATTTTTGCTTTATTCTCAACGCCCTTATCTTATCTCCAAATTGTGTAGCCATTTTAAATATATTGTCTTGACAGATATTGGCAAATATAACCTTTAAGAGTAATGGAAATCAGAGTTTTCCAGAGTTTTCGATAAAATAAAGGGCTATAGTAACCCGTCATCTGCAAAGCTATAATACCCTTCACTAATAACGATGATGTGATCCATCACCCTTATATCAAGATACATTGCAGCAGTTTCGATCTTCTTTGTGAGTTCTTCATCTGCTCTGCTTTTGCAACTTGCCCATATCACCAAGCAACGAAAATCTTTTTTCTGTTGTCAGTCATTCATCAACAGCTTGAATTAAACGATTAAAAAATAAATTATGAAACTATTACCACTTCTATTTTCAATAATGTTGCTAATACTTTCATCTAGCTCTTGTAAACGAGACCCCTTTAAACCAGACTTTGACCATGCAGGTGGTTATGTGATTGGTAAGGAAGTTTGCAAAGCAGACACTACACAAGATTACTGGATTATTGATTTGAGCCTTGACTACACTGCGTCAAATACTTTTGGGGATACTATTACTATCGATGGCATTTCATACAATCACATGATTAAAACAACAGGATTATTACCTCAATTTCATGTAATTGGTAAAAAAATTTCATTTGATTGTCGTTTTTCAGTCTCAAAAGTACAGACGACTGGTTGTACGGTCGCAAACCCAATAACTTATAATCTTAAGGATATGACTGTATTAGCATCAGGAGAAATTAGATAAAAATTAAAACTATTACTCAGAGGGAAGTGCCAATAAATTTAAACATAGATAGCACCTATGATGATCTAGATGATACTACTTTTGAAACTAAACCAATTTTTGATTTTGGCAGGGCTATTCCTACAAGCCTTACCATATCAAACGGGAATCGGCAAACTTCCGGTTCTGCTAAAATCTGGACATTGAAAATTATTATAAATAATAGCATAAAGAACTTCAGAACCTTCTGCCCCGTAGGCATATTAATTGCTACACTACCTCAAACTCATTTTATGGCAATGGCAAAAAAAGCAGCACCGAAAAAGAAGATAGCAGCAAAAAAAGCAGCACCAAAGAAAAAGGCAGCTCCTAAAAAAGGGGCAAAGAAAAAGAGCGCACCAGCCAAATCTGGCGGGAAAAATAAACTGGGCGTAAAGAATTCCCTCGTTAATAACATCAATGCTAAAAAGAAAAAGGACGCATCCAAGTCCAAAAAAAAATCTACGGTCTCTAAAAAAGCATACAATGACATGGAAAACAATTGGGGGAAGTAGATTAATTTTCCGGAATGAAGTACAACTGTATGCTGTTGTTGATCATCGGTGCGCTGTCGTGTAATACAACTAAAAAAACGACTGATACCGATGACGGGAAGATCGAACTGGTGATTGTACAGGTAAACGATGTTTATGAGATCGCTCCGGTGTCTGGGGGCGACTATGGAGGAATGGCGCGAATCGCCTCCCTAAAAAAAGAACAGCTCCGGTTAAATCCCAATACATTTCTTTTAATGGCAGGTGATTTTTTAAGTCCGTCTGTTTACAATAGTCTTCGCTATGAAGGCAAAAGAATCAGAGGTAAACAAATGGTGGAGGCAATGAATGCCGCAGGCTTTGACCTGGTCGGATTTGGAAACCACGAATTTGATATTCAGAAATGGGAGCTTCAGGAACGCTTGGATGAATCTTCCTTTCAGTGGATTGCATCCAATTCTTACCTGAGGAGTAATGACAGCCTTCTGCCTTTTTATAAAAACACCGCACACGGAAAAGATACCCTTCCCGCATACAGGATCATTTCCATCCGGGACAAGGATGGCACTTCTTTGAAAGTTGGTTTTATCGGAATAAATATTCCTTCCAATATGGCTGATTATGTTGCCTATTCGGATCCTTTACAAACCGCTATCCGGCTCTATTCCAGAATAAAGGATTCCTGCGATATAGTTATTCCCATCACGCATCAGACTTTTAAACAGGATAGTGTTCTTGCCAGCGCTATCCCAGGGCTACCTATAATTATAGGAGGGCATGAGCATGATATGCGTTTTAAAAAGATCGGTAATGTTTTTATTACTAAAGCCAATGCAAACGCACGTACTGCATTTGTTATTAAAATCGCTTATGACAAGAACCGTAAAGCAGTCAGCGTACAACCCCGTTTGCGTTCGCTCGATAATACGGTGCCTTTGGACAGCTTTACCAGTGCAGTAGTGACCAGTTGGGCAACTATTGCCAAAAAAAATTACCAGACCCTGGGATTTGATCCTATGCAGATCATCCTGGAAAAAGGCGATTCTCTGGATGGCAGAGAGATCAATACCCGAAGGAGCTCAACCAATTTAACCAGGCTAATCGTTGATGCCATGGCAGCGGCATGTCCGCAAGCGCAGGTGGCACTGCTCAATGCCGGCTCTATCCGGCTGGACGATGTGCTGTATCCTCCCATCTCCCAATATGATATTTTAAGAAGTCTGCCTTTTGGAGGTTCAATCCGGGAAGTGGATATGAAAGGTTCCTTATTAAAACAAATTCTTGCAGCAGGGACAGGCAATATAGGAACTGGTGGTTACCTGCAGCACAACTTCGGGGCACAGGTGGTGGATACCAGCAGAATATACCGTGTAGCGTTAACGGATTACCTGTTAACGGGCGCGGAATCGAACCTGGGTTTTCTGCAGATCCGGAATCCGTTGATCAGCAATATCTATCCGGAAGAACCTTCCAGCAAAGATCCCCGCTCAGACGTGAGGCTTGCGGTGGTCAGGTATCTGAGAAAGGATTAGGTTTCCGGGAAGCGGTGTTTTTAACACCCCATGCTCCCTGCACCGGTAGCACTGTTCATAATTTCATACTTTTGCACTATGAGCGACGTGTTGACCATACCGGTACCCTTATTAACAGCAAAGGATTTTACAACCGATCAGGAAGTGCGCTGGTGTCCTGGTTGCGGGGATTATTCCATCCTGGCACAGGTGCAGAAGGTAATGCCGGGTCTGGGCATTCCAAGAGAAAATATAGTGATCGTTTCAGGAATTGGCTGCAGCAGCCGTTTTCCCTATTATATGAATACGTATGGCATGCACTCTATTCATGGAAGGGCCACTGCCATTGCATCAGGACTTAAAGCTGCAAGGCCCGAGCTCAGCGTTTGGGTAGTCACTGGTGATGGGGACGGTCTCAGTATAGGAGGCAACCACACCATTCATCTTTTAAGACGAAATTTCGACATCAACATACTGCTCTTTAACAACCAGATATACGGATTAACCAAAGGACAATATTCTCCTACCTCCGAAGCGAAAAAAGTGACAAAATCTACTCCTTATGGAAGTCTTGACCATCCCTTTAACCCTCTTGCACTGGCCATGGGAGCCGATGCCACGTTCATTGCAAGAACAATGGACCGTGATCCAAAACATCTTCAGCAGTCTTTAATCCGTGCACAGGCACACAAAGGAGCTTCATTCCTGGAGATCTACCAGAACTGCAATATATTTAATGACGGGGCATTTGAGATTTTTACGGAAAAATCCAGCAAACCGGAAGAAACACTTCTTTTGGAACAGGGAAAGCCGTTGATCTTCGGTGCTCAGCAACAAAAAGGTATCCGGTTAGAAGGTTTCAAACCTGTAGTAGTAGAACTTGGTAATGGAATTTCTGCTGATGATCTGTGGATTCATGAAGAGAATGATTTTTATAAAGCGCAGATCCTTGTCCGCATGTTCGATGATCCCCGCATCGAAGGGCATCTTCCACGACCCTTTGGTGTGTTTTACGAAACGGAAAGAATGAGTTATGAAGACCTCATGCACTTGCAAATTGAAGAAGTGATCAGTCGCCGCGGGAAAGGCAACCTCGATAAATTACTGCGCGGAACGGAAACCTGGAGTATAGAATAATACATCCGGTATTTACTTTATTGTTTCTGTCTAATGAATACTCAACGCATTTATTTTAGAAATTCTAATTCTTTTTCAGCCGCCTTAGATATTCTTTCCCGTTTATAGTCGTACCACCATTGCGGAACAGTCTTTTTCATCAGGGTATCGATATGCCTCATCCCTACAATATTCCAGAGTCCTTTGGCAAGTCCGGGAACATTGCGTTGGATAGCACGGAGACTCATTGCAAAACCACTGTCAATATATTCCATGTGGTGCCAGTAGCCCGCAGGCATATAAAGGGTGTCGCCATGTTCCAGTGTCACTTCATAGCCCTGGGCCAGTTTTAGTGCCGGAAACTGATGGTAGTCGGGCTTGCCATTATTTTTATCGTAATTGCTGAAATCAGCAAGGCTCAATACTTCAAAAGGTTTACGGTAAAGCTTATGCTGTTCGGTATGTGGAAAGAGCAACACCTTTTTCCGGCCAAGGAACTGGGTATGAAGAATATGCGACAGGTCGATGTCAAAGTGCATATGGGTGATACTGGTCTGTCCACCGACAAACAACATAGGGGCTCTTTTTACAAATCCCTTCATCAGATTTTCCGGCCAGTCAAAGTCTTTCGTTAACTGGGGTGCGTGACTGAATATATTAAATAAAAATATTCTCCATTCTGCCGGTCCCTGACTTACCATGTCCACATATTCGCCGAAACTTATATAGTCATCTGCCTTATTTACCGGGGTATATGCATCACTTTTTATGTTATTATAAATACCTACCTCTTTGTTTCCAACGATCTCTTTGAAATAGCTCCAGGTCCATTTATTGTAAGCCGGCCATTGTTTTGCAAGATCGGTGAGTACAACGGGAATGCCGGGTTTATAATAGTTTTGCTTAAAATCCTGGTCACTGATGGATCCTATCTTCTCAATAGGTTGTAGATGCATTTGAAAAATTTGCACAAAGTTAATATTAAATTGCGCCATGTATTTACACGTTCATCCACAAAATCCGCAGCAGAGAAACATTGCCACCGCGGTGGAGATACTGTCGCAGGGGGGGGTAATCATTTATCCTACCGACACGATCTATGGGCTGGGCTGCGATATTCATCAGCCCAAAGCGGTACAGCGTATCTGCCGGATCAAAAACATCGACCCGGCTAAAGCGCGGCTTTCCTTTGTGTGTTATGACCTGAGTGATATGAGCAAATACATCAAAACCATTCCCACCTCTATGTACCGGATGCTGAAAAATTATCTTCCCGGGCCCTATACTTTTATTCTTCCTGCAAGTAAAGAAGTGCCAAAATTATTAAAAAGCAAAAAAGACACGGTTGGTCTGCGCATTCCTGATAACCTCATTGCCCGTAATATTGTAAAAGAGCTCGGTCATCCGATCCTCAGTGCATCACTTCCCGGAGATATGGTGGAAGAATACACCGATCCCGAACTTATCAACCATAATTTTGAAAAGCTGGTGGACGTAGTAATTGATGGTGGCATAGGCGGAATGGTACCCTCTACCGTAATAGATTGCACAGGCGATCATCCTGTTGTGATTAGAAAAGGGCTTGGAGAATGGCCTGAAGAACTTTAATATGGATAAAGACCTTTTTAACAAATTTTTTACAGAACATTTTTCTCTGGAAACGCCAAGAGTGATTTTAAGGCCAATGGTGAAGGAGGATTATGAATTATATCTTCCCTTGTGCAGCAATAGTGAGAGCTGGACCTACTTCACTGCCGATCTTAGTGATCCGGTTGAACTTCTTGCCTGGATGGAGCAGTCGCTTAAGGAAAAAAGCCAGTTCGTGAAAATGCCTTTTACCATTTACGACAAGGATACCGGCCTGGTATGCGGCAGCTCCAGCTATGGCAATATATCGTTCTATGATAAACGCCTGGAGATCGGATGGAGCTTTCTCGGCCCTGAATCTATAGGAACAGGGGTCAATAAACAGGCTAAATTTGCATTGCTCAGTTATGCTTTTGAAATAATGCGCATGGAACGGGTCGAAATGAAAACGGATCTGCTGAATGAGCGGTCAAAAGCGGCTATGCTGAAAGTAGGGATGATTCCCGAAGGTGTTTTGCGCAGCCATATGCTCGTGCATTCCAACAGAAGAAGGGATACTATTTATTTCAGCCTATTAAAAGAGGAATGGGAAGCCCGGAAACAATCTTTTTTTGCCGAGCTAATGTGATAGATTCTTTATTTTTGATAAAATTATCCGTTGCTTAAAGCCACTTTTCAAAATATTAAAATTGAAGCCGGATGTGATGAAGCAGGCCGGGGTTGCCTTGCAGGACCGGTGTTTGCAGCTGCAGTGATCCTCCCATACGATTTTTACCATCCTTTACTGAATGATTCTAAGCAGGTGCCGGAGCCGGTGCGCGATGAATTAAGAATATTTATTGAGATCCATGCCATCGCATTCAGTGTGGCGCAGGTAGATCATGATGAAATTGACCGGATCAATATACTGAAGGCTTCTATAAAAGCCATGCACCTTGCCCTGGATAACTTAAAACGCCGGCCAAAATTATTACTGATAGACGGCAACCAGTTTTATAAGTACCGGAAAACTCCTCACCAATGTGTCATAAAAGGGGACGGTATCTACGCCTCGATCGCGGCGGCAAGTATTCTTGCAAAAACGCATCGTGATGCATATATGAAAAATTTGCACGAGCAGTTTCCAAATTACAAATGGAATACCAATAAGGGGTATGGCACCGGTGAGCACCGCAAGGCAATAACGGCGCACGGTCCCTCACCATTTCACCGCCGTAGTTTTAGCTGGGGCATGGAGAATACTATAGTTTATGAGTAAATCTTCCGGTTCCTCCAAGGCAGTGGCAATATGGATAGGTATAGGAGTTATTATGCTTTTGGTACAGGTGATCATTGGCGGGATAACACGGCTTACAGGTTCAGGATTATCTATTACAGAATGGAATATAATTACAGGATTTCTGCCGCCACTCAATCAGGAATCCTGGCTTACTGAATTTAATAAATACCGGCTGACGCCGCAATTCCAACTCCTTAATGCTGATTTTTCATTGAACAGTTTCAAGTTTATCTTTTTCTGGGAATGGATACATCGTTTCTGGGCACGACTTATCGGAATTTTTTTTATAGCAGGATTCATTTACCTGATAAGTAAAAAGTTGCTGAAGAAAGAGATGATCCGGCCATTGATCATATTGTTTTTACTGGGAGCATTACAGGGCACGGTAGGCTGGATCATGGTAGCCAGTGGCTTAACGGGGGATGCTATTTATGTAAAACCTGCCCGTCTCGCATTGCATTTTATTTTTGCAATGGGGTT
>JAYUXA010000025.1:0-4691 GCA_043753245.1 Chitinophagaceae bacterium | reverse complement strand
CTCCATTGCAGCGCTTAACCATCAATGGGGATCTTCCTTTTTAAAGTGGGAAGAGGTGGTGCCCGATGACAGCCGCGAAGCCCGGAAAAGAGGGAATTATTCGTCTTGGGCAGATCATCGGTCCTTTATGGAAAAATCCTGGGCAGCGCAGTTTAAATATGTTCAGGATGCGCTGCGCGAATTAGATCCGGGTGGACTGGTGCAACTCTCCGGCACACAGGCATCGGGTGCGCATAACGGGTATGACTACAGTCAGATCAATCAGTATGTTGGCCAGATGAACCCTTATGATATTGGAAATCAGCTGGAATATCATCATGATTTTAATCCTTCATTAAAAATATCAGGTCAGGCAGGTTATGGAGCATCGGGTAAAAGCGTACTCTTTGATTTTTACCAGCATATTTTTGTGAACGAAACCGGTGGTGCCTATATTTTCTGGCAGCAGTCTGCATTAAATCCTGATCTTCAGTTCTGCAAAAGTGGAGCGGATATGAAAGCAGGTTTCACTGAAATGCGGGAACGTGGTATCGGTAAACTGGTCGCTTCTTATCGTCCGGAGAATGACAACAGGATCGCTATTCATTATTCCTACCCAAGTATACATGCTGCATGGATCGTGGACGGAAGGATAAAATCCGGGCGCACCTATGGAAATACCAGTGAAACCCTGGAGCAATTCAGGAGAAACCTTGACGGATGGGTGAAGATACTTCAGGATGCAGGTCTGGGTTTCGACTTTACGGCTTATTCAGATATTGAAAAAGGCGACCTGATGACAAAGGGATTCAAAGTTCTTATTCTGCCAATGAGCGCTGCATTAAGTGATAAAGAAGTGTCAGCCATCGAACGCTTTGTGGAAAACGGGGGAACAGTGATCTGCGACGGACTGGCCGGAATAATGGACGACCATACAAAGTTTCGTGAAAAAATGGCTCTTGCCGGAGTCTTTGGAATTAAACCGGTAGCCTATACTGCCAGAGACCTTATTACTCCCTCAGGGAATAAAAAGATAGTACTCCGGGGTGCCAGGTCTTTATCTGGTGAAAAAAATAATCAGCAGTTATTGTACCATGCATATGGAACTGGAAAAGCATTTATGCTTAATTATTTTATGGATAACTATCCGGAGTTAAAAACAAAGCAGGAACATGAAACTGCACTCACTGCTATCCGAAAAGTTTTTTCCAAAGCAGGTATAACCTCTTCCATTTCCCTCACGGACATAAATAATAAACCTGTTGCCGGTGTCTCCATGTATTCATTTTCGGAAAAAACCGGAGCAGTTAAACTACTTGGATTGCTGCCGGGCAAAAGTAGTAAGGATACCAGTATTCTTATACATCTGGATACTATTTCACACGTATATGATGTGCGAAGTAATCAATATCTCGGAAAGGGAAAAAACATTAACCTAAAGATCCTCCCATGGGTGCCTTCCCTTCTGGCGATCGTACAGGGTACTATCGATACGGTTAAAGCAGTGGACATTTCTGCGATACCTCCCGGCGGTTTGGTCAGGATCCGCTTTTCTGTAGGATCAGTGGATTCGTATAAATTGAATTCAGTTGCAAGTGTTGCGGTATATGATGGGCAGGGCCGGAAAAAATCGTATTACAGTGGCAATTGTACTATTGATAATAATCAGGGTGTATACGAATTCGGCACTGCTTTAAATGACAGGGAAGGTAAATGGAAAGTGGTGGTCACGGAAGTCATCAGTGGGAAATCGGCCACCCTTTTTTTCAATGTCAAAACCATAACGGAATCCCTTTTGCCGGTACCGCAAAAAACAGAGTTCACCGGCAATAAGTTTACGCTTGATAAAAACTGGACCATTCATTTAAATGGTATTCAGAAAGAGCTTCCTGCAGTGAGTGCACTTCAATCGGGCTTAATGGACAGGTATAAATTAAAAATAAACATTGGATCCGACAAACCGGGGAAGGCCATAAACCTGATTATCAGGGAAGCATCAATAGTGCCGGTCAATACAACGGACACCAACTTTAAAGCACTGTCCCGTCAGGCATATAAACTGGAGTTGAAGGAAAATAACATCACTATTTCCGCAAATGCCGCTCAGGGATTGTATTACGGAGTACAGTCCTTATTACAATTATTAGAGGCTGGTTCCGAATTATCTTATCCTGAAGGCGCATTGTCTGACTGGCCTGAGATGGATCTTCGCATGATCTACTGGGATGATGCGCATCATCTGGAAAAGCTGGACGTGCTGAAGCGGGAGATCAAACAAGCGTCCTATTTTAAAATAAATGGATTCGCTCTAAAACTGGAGGGACATTTTCAATTTAAGACTGCACCGTCTATTGTTGAACCTCATGCACTTTCGGCGGCTCAGTACCAGGAACTCACCGATTATGCAGCGGCTCATTATGTGCAGCTTATTCCGTATCTCGATGCGCCTGCGCATGTAGCTTTTATATTAAAACATCCGGCGTACAAAGACCTGCGGGCATTTCCCCTTTCCAATTACCAGTTCACCGTCAATAATCCTAAAACATACCAGCTTCTTTCGGGAATGTTCAAAGAATTAATCGATGCAAATAAAGGAGTTGACTATGTATTATTGTCCAGTGATGAAGCTTACTATACAGGCAAAGCTGCCAATGAAATGGATTCTGCGAAAGCACTTGGTGGTAATGGAAAACTACTTGCCCGATTTATAGGGCGTATGGCCGACACTTTAAAAACGTATGGACGTAAAGTGATCTTCTGGGGTGAATACCCGTTAGTGCCGGATGACATCAGCAGGCTGCCACAGCATCTGGTCAACGGGGTGTATGACAGTGATTGGGCCAGGTATTTTAAGCAAAGAGGAATCAGGCAATTAATTTACACTTCGATCCAGGGTGAAGAGCCGCTGTTTCCAAATTATTATCCCTTAGCTCCAGAGGAGACCCTTCATGCCGAAAATGGAATACTTTCTGCAAGAGTGCCGGACCTCGTAAAAACAATCACACAGGCGATTGAGGAAAATAGAGCGGATCTCTCCGGGGTTATTGTGGCCGGATGGGCAGATGCAGGTTTACATCCCGGCACGTTTTGGTTAGGTTACGCTACAGGAGCAGCAATGGGCTGGAACCATTCGGGCGATGATGCCCGGGGACTGTCTGCCCGATTTTACGACCAGTTTTATAAAACCAAAACGGTAGATGTTCAACGCATTTATGAATTGACCAGCCGCCAGGCACAATTTTACGAAGACAGCTGGGAGTGGAAAGCTTCTAATTCAAGAACACCCATATTTGGAAATCATGCGGAAATATATAAAGTTCCTAAACCTGCATCCGATCAGACATTACTATTGCTACCCGTACCGGATGCAGATAAACTTTCTTTAAAATACAGTTGGTCAGACAGCAATTATAAACGTCTTGAACTGGCAACATTGTTCCTGAAAGAAAGTAATGAATTAATGCAATTGCTGGATAAGGTGAAACAATTGGGATCGAACAGGGAGAACATGAACGTGATCCGAAGCGTTGCGTTATTGTGCAGACAAAACTTAACCATGCTGACAGGCTTAAAAAAAATCGATATGTTGCTGAAGGCTTCCTCTGTTGCATCGGCATCAGATCATCCGCAAGCATTATACCTGCTGGATCAGGCGCTTGATATTTCAACCATGCTAAAAATGGAACGGAATATAATACTTGATTCTGCGGTTATGGTTTGGTATAACGACTGGCTGCCACTTGTGCCGGAAGCCAATGGAAGAAAATACCTGCACGCCGTTGATGATGTAAAAGACCACCGGCCCTTAAGAAAGGCCGATATGAGCTATTTAATTTACCGGGAACTGAATTATCCAATGGATAGCTGGGCACAACAAACTGTTCAGGCAAGAAATAACTTTGCCACAAAACACGCGTTAAAAAGCAGAGCATTTAAATTAAACTGGAAAGAGTACATTAAACGATCATCACTTTAACACCTGCATGCTCCAGTTTTTTATGGTCCTCTGCAGGGAGGCCTGCATCGGTAATTACTATATGAATAGACGACAGAGGAGCTATGAAAGCAAAACTTCTTTTGTGGAATTTACTGGAATCAGCAACCACGATCACCTGCTTTGCAATACTGATCATTACGCGGTTAAGATGTGCTTCTTCAACATTGGGTGTAGATAAACCATAAGTGGTATTGAATCCATCTACCGCAAGAAATAATTTATCACAGAAATAATTTTTAAAACTTTCTTCTGCTGTCGTTCCCACCAGCGACAAGGAATTTCTACGTAGAAATCCTCCCGGAACAATTACATTTATTTTTTCATGCTCTGCCAGTTTATTAGCAATATTTAATGCGTTCGTAATCACGGTCAGTGTTTCGAAATTGGATAAATATTTATTGATCTCCATAGTGGTTGTGCCGGAATCCAGGATTATAGTATCCCCGTTTTCAATTAAGGTCGCAGCGGCCTTCCCTATTCGCAGCTTTTCTTTGTAGTGCTGCTTATTTTTGTCGGATAGGTTAAAGTCCATTCCAACGCGGTCCACTTTCATTGCGCCGCCTCTTGATCTAACCAGCATGTTTTTTTGTTCGAGCCGGGCAAGATCGTTCCGTATGGTCACTTCGCTAACCCCAAGTTCCTGACTCAGGGAAATGACATCGATCTGTCCTTTGGATTCCAGTTTATCTAGAATAAGCACTCTGCGCTCTATCGT
>JAYUXA010000024.1:0-9861 GCA_043753245.1 Chitinophagaceae bacterium | reverse complement strand
AATGGGTAAAGATCCACAACCTTCCGGACCATGTATATTTTAACCATTCCCAGCATACTGTTGCCGGAAAAGTACAGTGTCAGACCTGTCATGGAGAAATTCATAAACAAGGTGAAGTGAAGCAGTTCACTGATCTCAGCATGGGCTGGTGCGTAAACTGTCACCGGGAATCAAAAGTCAATTTCGTGGATTCATCGGGAACAAAAGGCAATCAGTTCTACAGCATTTACGAAAAATACCATAACGAAATAAAGAATGGTCTGAGGGATAGCGTAACAGTCAGCGATATTGGCGGCATCGAATGTCAGAAATGCCACTATTGATACTGTTTTAAAAAACAATAGTTTTTCATTTAGTCGTAACTACGGAGCAGAAGGCAAAAAATATAATATGGCGAACAAAAAATACTGGCAAAGTTTTTCGGAATTCACCGAAAGTGAGCAGCATAAGCAACTTTCTGCGAATGAGTTTAGGGAAGACCTTCCTTCAGTAAGTCCTAATTCGGGAAAGGAGCTGGACGAATCCGGTTCCTCCAGAAGGGATTTTTTGAAGTTTATGGGCTTCAGCACTGCCGCCGCTGCGCTTGCTGCGAGTTGCGAAACTCCGGTAAATAAAGCCATCCCATTTATAAACAGGCCGCAGGATGTTGTTCCGGGTGTGTCGGATTTTTATGCTACCACTTACGCCAGCGAAGGAGAATCTATCCCAGTCCTTGCAAAAGTCCGGGATGGCCGGCCTATAAAAATCGAAGGAAATACATTATCCGCTTTTACTAAAGGAGGCACCTCAGCAAAAGTGCAGGCATCCGTACTGGATCTTTATGATACTTCCCGTCAGCGTTTTCCCATGGCAAACAATGTTGCCGTTTCCTGGGAGCAGTTCGATAAATCCATTGCACAGGCACTGGCATCTGCAGGAACAACAGTATTATTAACCGGCACAGTTACTTCCCCTACTACAAAATTAGCCATCAGAGATTTTATTGCAAAATTTCCCAATACGAGGCATGTGCAATATGATGCTATTTCCTACTCAGGCATGCTGCTGGCCAACGAAGCTACGCATGGCAGGAAGGCATTGCCGACCTACCGTTTTGAAAATGCCAAAGTGGTGGTAAGTCTGGGCGCAGATTTCCTGGGCACCTGGCTCGATCCCGTTTCTTTTCAGAGAGGGTACTCCTCCAACAGAAAAATAAATGGCGATACGCTAGAAATGAGCAAACATTACCAGTTCGAAAGTTTGATGAGTATGACGGGTGCAAATGCTGATGAACGCTTTACCCACAAGCCTTCAGAAACGGGTGCCGTGGCAGCAGGATTGCTTGACGCTATAAATGGCGGCAGTGCTGCTGTACTAACAAATCCAAAACTTAAAGCCGGAGTGCTGAAAGCAGCAGCTGATCTGAAAGCCGCCATGGGTGCAGGTCTTGTCGTAAGCCGAAGCAATAATGTAAATATTCAGATACTTGTAAACGCCATCAATGAAGCTATCGGTGCAACAGGAAAGACCATTGACTGGAGCACTACCCTACAGACCAAACAAGGCATAGACACTGAGTTTGCAGCATTGCTTGCCGACATGGAGGCTGGACGTATTGGCGGGTTGATCGTTAATGATGTGAACCCTGCCTATAATTATTTCGATGCAAAGCGGTTCACCGATGCCCTGAAAAAGGTGAAAACCTCAGTAGCATTAAGTTATAAACTTGACGAGACTGCCGAACTGTGTACCTATAGCGGACCGGTTCATCATTTTCTGGAAAGCTGGGGTGATGCCGAACCGAATACTGGTTTCATCAGCATGATGCAGCCTACCATTTCTCCCTTGTTTTCCACCAGGCAGTTTCAGGATTCCATCCTCAAATGGGCTGGAAGTGAAATTACCTATGAAGTTTATTTCCGTAATTTCTGGACCGCTGCTCTTGGTAATTACGAGACATACGAAAAAGCACTGCAGGAAGGTGTTATTGAGCCTGCATCTGTAGGTCCGGTTTCTGTAACCTTTAATCCCGCAGGTGTTGCGGCAGCAGGCAGCGCATTGGGCTCAGCCCGTAAAGGCGGTGCTTTGGAGTTGATTCTTTACCAGAATGTAGCCATGGGCGATGGACGTAATGCAAACAATCCCTGGCTTCAGGAACTTCCGGATCCGATAACCAAAGCAACCTGGGACAACTATGTAATGGTTTCCCCTAAATTCGGAAGAGAAGTTCTTGGGGTGGATCTAAGCAAACAACGCGATGCGGATGAGTACGAAGTGCATCCGGACAAACCTGTTTTAAGTATTAAGGCCGGTAAAAAAGAATTATTGCTTCCTGCGGTGATCGTGCCGGGAATGAACGACGATACGATTGCGATTGCTTTAGGATACGGAAGAAGCAGTGCTGGTAATAAAGACGAGGATACGGCAAGAAAGATAGGCCGTGCGGTAGTTGGAGCAGGGAAAAATGCATTTATTTTCAGCTCTTATAATGGCACTACCATTGAACGCAGCGTTCCGGATGTAGTAGCTACTAAAACCTCCGGATCGTACAAAATAGCGCGCAACCAAACGCACAATACGTATGAAGGAAGAAAGAATGTGGTTCAGGAGATCACCTTCGATGAATATAAAAAGAATCCTACCACCATCCTGGATGAAAGAACCGCAGAGATGAAACCCTGGGGTGGTCTGGAGAAGTATGAGGCAGAAGGTTCTCCCTATCCGGTGTACGATCGCCCTGGAGCTAAGTGGGGAATGTCTATTGATCTGAATGCCTGTTACGGCTGCGGCGCTTGTGTGGTGGCCTGTAATGCAGAAAACAACGTGGCTGTGGTAGGTAAAAATGAAGTGCTTCGTTTTCACGACATGCACTGGCTTCGCATTGACCGTTATTTCAGCGGCAATCCGAATGATGCAGATTCTATTCAAACCATTTTTCAGCCAATGCTGTGTCAGCATTGTGACAATGCGCCTTGTGAAAACGTGTGTCCTGTTGCTGCGACCACGCATAGCAGTGAAGGTATCAACCAGATGATCTATAACCGTTGTATCGGAACAAGATATTGCGCTAATAATTGTCCTTATAAAGTACGCCGGTTCAACTGGTCGGATTATATGAGTGCCGATAGTTTTGAAGACAACATGCCTACCAGTGGTGTGGGGGAACTGAACGATGCGGTATTTATGATGAACGACGATCTTGCAAGGATGGTGCTGAATCCGGATGTAACGGTACGCAGCCGGGGCGTAATGGAAAAATGTTCATTTTGTGTGCAGCGTCAGCAGGAAGGAAAACTAAAGGCCAAGAAAGAGAACAGGGTGCTTGCCGAAAGTGATTCAAGTGTTGCCTGTGCTCAGGCTTGCCCTGCAGAAGCTATTGTTTTTGGAAATGTGCATAACAGTTCGAGCATGATCAATAAGGCCCGCTCTGATGGAAAGAACAGGTTGTTTTATGTGTTGGAGCAGATCCATACGCTTCCGAATGTGACCTACCTGGCCAAGGTCAGGAATGCACCTGAAGCAGCGGAAAATCAACATACTGCTGCAGAAAAAAAGGAAGGCGCACCCGTTGCTCATTAATTTAAGAGTCAGAATAAAGAGATACGAACAAAGCTAATATTATGGCATCATTGAAATACGAATCGCAGGTCAGGCCTCCGTTGGTAAGCGGAACCAAAGATTACCACCAGGTTACGGAAGATATCGTCCGCCCGATTGAAGCGAAGCCCAGCCGCCTATGGTGGATCGGTTTTCTTATTTCCGTTGCACTTCTTTTATTTGGTATCTACTCTGTAGCAATAGAAGTGATCTATGGTACCGGCCAGTGGAACCTGAACAAAACCATCGGATGGGGTTGGGATATTACCAATTTCGTTTGGTGGGTAGGGATCGGGCATGCAGGAACGCTTATTTCAGCTATTCTGCTTTTGTTCAGACAGGGTTGGAGAACCGGGGTTAACCGTGCAGCGGAAGCGATGACGATCTTTGCGGTAATGTGCGCAGGGCAGTTTCCTATCTGGCACATGGGAAGGGTGTGGATGGCCTTTTTTGTACTTCCGTATCCAAATACACGTGGTCCGCTCTGGGTCAATTTTAACTCTCCCCTGCTTTGGGATGTATTCGCGATCTCGACGTATTTCACGGTATCCTTGTTATTCTGGTATTCAGGTCTGATACCCGATCTGGCCACAGTAAGGGACCGGGCAAAATTAAAATGGAGAAAACGCATGTACGGTGCTCTATCTTTCGGATGGACCGGGTCTACCAAGCACTGGCAGCGGCATGAAAGTCTTTCCCTGGTGCTTGCAGGTTTAAGTACCCCACTCGTACTTTCCGTACATACGGTGGTATCTTTTGACTTTGCTACTTCGGTTATCCCGGGATGGCACACCACGATCTTTCCGCCTTACTTTGTGGCCGGAGCCATCTTTTCAGGATTTGCCATGGTGCAGACGTTGTTGCTGGTAACGAGAAAAGTGTTGAATCTTCAGGAATATATTACCCTCGAACATATAGAGGTGATGAATAAAGTGATCGTACTCACGGGCTCCATCGTGGGTATTGCCTACCTCACGGAACTGTTTGTTGCCTGGTACGGCCAGAATCCATACGAAAACTGGGCGTTCATGGAAAACCGCGCAAACCCTTTCAGCCCTTATGGATGGGCCTATTTTCTGATGATGACCTGTAACGTATTGTCTCCGCAGATCTTCTGGTTCAGGAAGATGAGAAGAAATCTTACCGTTACGTTTTTCATGTCCATAATTGTTAATATAGGGATGTGGTTTGAGCGATTTGTGATTATTGTTACCTCTCTGTACCGTGATTATCTTCCGAGCAGCTGGAGTACTTATTATACGCCAACGATTTACGAGATCGGCTTCTACCTGGGTACTTTCGGATTATTCTTCACCTGTTACTTTTTGTTTTCCAAGTTTTTCCCTGTCATAGCGATTGCCGAAATCAAACACATACTTAAAAAATCAGGAGCATCTTATAAAAAAGATATGGATGTGGTTGAAAAAGAAACTCCTGAAGAAGTATATCATGTGGCGCATGCCGGTCATCATTAATAATTTCTAATTCTGTTGAAATGGCTATAAAAAAATTCGTTGTCGGTTGCTTTGTGGAAGAAGATGCATTGTTTGAAGCAGTGAGAAGAGTTCGTAAAGCGGGCTTCCGGCTGCATGATGTGTACACGCCCTTCCCGATTCACGGGCTGGATAAGGAAATGGGGCTCCGGGAGACCAGCATTCACACGGCAGGTTTTATTTATGCAATAGCCGGTACAGCTACTGCGCTTAGCGGGATGTCCTGGATCTTTATGAAAGACTGGCCATTGAATATTGGTGGTAAGCCGCATTTTGCATTGCCGGCCTGGATACCGATAACCTTTGAACTTACCGTACTGTTTTCCGCAGTAGGTATGGTGCTGACCTTTTTGTATTTATGTCAGCTGGCACCGTTTGTGCGAAAACACCATTTTCACCTTCGTGCCACAGATGATAAATTCGTGATGGTAATAGAAATTTCTTCCAGAAATAATGAGGAGGAAATCAGCAGGTTCATGAATAGCCTGGGTGCATCGGAAATTAATGTTCAACATGCAGAAACCGGTTGGTGGCTGGGCAGGTATGATAAAGAACAGAAGCTATTGTCAGAAAAGGCTGTATCTCATTAGAAAAACTCATGTTACGCAAATGAAAAAAGTATCGGTCATAACTGTCGTCATCGCGCTCACCGTCTTAGTATGGGGCTGCTCGTCAGGGATTAAAAGAAAACCTTCCAGGGTATATATGCCGGATATGGCTTACAGCAGGGCTTACGAAACGTATGCTTCCACAGCTAATCTTGATTCGCACGGAATTCATTATGACAAGCGCCCTGTAGCCGGAACAATCAAGAGAGGGGAGTTTTTCCCCTTCCCGCTTGCAGTAGATAAAGCAGGGGATACTACAAATTATATTCTTGCCAAACAGATCCAGAATCCAATGCCCGCACTGGATACCGTGAAACACACGGAGGCAGAAAGATTGTATCTGGTTAATTGTGGTATCTGTCATGGGATGAAACTCGATGGGAATGGTCCCTTATACAATGGAGGCAATGGCCCATACGCAGCTGCACCACGAAATCTGGTGAGTGATCCGGTAGCGACCAATATGCCGGACGGACAGATGTTTTATTCCATTACTTATGGTAAAGGCCAGATGGGACCTTATGGTCCACAGCTAAGCACTACCCAAAGATGGATGGTAGTACATTATATCAGGTCAAAACAGATGGAGGCAAAATCTGCCACATCTCCTGCAAAAGATTCTACAGCGGCAAAAGCAACGGCTACTGCAGTAAAGGATTCAACAATACCAGCCCTTGCCAATGCTTCGGCTGGCAGAGGAAAAAAATAATAATAAGCGTACAGAAAAGTAAAAAAGTTGAGCATGGCAAGTAAAGAATTATTTGAGATCCCAAAGCGGTATAAAAACTGGTCATACGGTTTAACCGGCATTGGTATAGTATCGCTGATCGTTGGCTTTCTGATGTATGGAGCCGGTGATGATATTCACCATAAGACGCGCTTTTGGGCTACCCTGCTTCAGAACAGCACGTACTTTTTACTGATCGCTAATGCCAGCATGTTCTTCATCTGTGCAACAACGCTCGCATGGGGTGGATGGCAGATGTCCTTTCGCAGGGTTCCTGAAGCAATTGCTGCTGCTGTTCCCATCCTGGGGATAATTGCGTTAGTGGTGCTGCTTGCTATTGTTTTCGGAGGTCATCATATGACCCATATTTATCATTGGACCGATGCCGAAGCGGTAGAGCTTGATCCGATATTAAAAGGCAAAAAATCATTTTTAAATATTCCTTTTTTCACTGTCTGGACCATTTTAAGCATTGCCTTATGGGCAGTACTGGGTTTTAAAATGCGTAAACTTTCCAGAGAAATTGATGCAAACGGCGCAATGGGTGTAGAGCAGGGAAGAAAATACATCTGGAAGAATACGATCTGGGCCGCAATTTTTATTATATGGTTTGCACTGACCGTAATGTCTACCACTCCGTGGATGTGGCTGATGAGTATTGATGCACACTGGTATTCCACCATGTATAGCTGGTACACGTTTGCCAGCACCTGGGTAGCCGGGCTGGCCTTAATGATGTTGTTTGTGGTATTCCTGAAAAACAACGGGTACCTCGAATATACCAATAGAGAACATATTCATGATATCGGGAAGTTCATGTTCGCATTTTCCATTTTCTGGGCATACCTGTGGTTTTCACAGTTCATGCTGATCTGGTATGCAAATATTCCTGAAGAAACCGTTTATTTTAAAAACAGGACCAGCGGAGTATATGCAGGGATATTCTGGTTCAGTTTTATACTGAATTTCCTTGCACCATTGCTGATACTGATGACAAGAAGGTCGAAACGCAGTTATTCTACGGTTACGATCATGTCACTGCTGATCATCTTTGGTCACTGGCTGGATTTTCACCAGATGATTTTTGCAAGCGTATCACCCGATCACGTGGTAATGAACCTGTTTGATTTCGGTATTGCGCTTGGTTTTGTTGGAGTAATTATGTTGGTAGTGGGTCGTGTGCTGAGTAAGTTTCCGACCGTGGCTAAAAACCATCCGTTCCTTAAAGAAAGCATTATTCATCATACTTAAATTACCACTGAAGTATTATACCTGAATTGTGTAAAAAAATTTTTGAACCTCATGTCTACAACTGCAATTTTATTACTGGCTATTCTGGGCCTTGGCTTTTTGATCACTTTTCAGATCGCAAAGGCGAGTGAGTATGTGTCAGTGCTTAAGGGAGAAAAGAAAGCCTTTGAACAAAGCAACAGGGTCAATGCATTTTTGATGGTTGTTTTTCTTGTCCTGGGACTGATAGGAATCTGGTGGTGTCATGATCTGTTTTATGGAAAAACCCTGATGGTTCATCCTTCTGCATCGGATCATGGTGAAAAGATCGATAACATGATGCTGATTACCATTGCGGTAACCGGAGTGGTTTTCTTTCTCACCCAGATCCTTCTATTCTGGTTTTCGTATAAATATCAATACACGGAAAAACGCAAGGCCTATTTTTATCCGCACAACACCAACTGGGAAATACTCTGGACTACCATTCCGGCGATTGCCTTATGCGTACTTGTAGGATTCGGATTGTTTTACTGGTATAAAATCACAGGGGATGCTCCTGCGAATTCGCTTCAGGTGGAAATCACCGGAAAACAGTTCGGCTGGATCTACCGGTATCCGGGTAAAGACAATGTATATGGAAAGAAATATTTTAAAAACATTGACGAATCAAATAGTAATCAGCTGGGACTGCTATGGGATGACCAGTTTACGCATGATGATGTAGTGACTACCGAGGCGATGTATATCATCAAAGACCAGCCTGTAAAAATTAATATCTTTTCGCGCGATGTGATCCATGATGTAGGTCTCTCTCATTTCAGAATGAAAATGGATGCAGTTCCCGGAACACCGACCACCATGTACTTTACACCAAAGTTTACCACGGAGGAGATGAAAAAGGTTACTGGTAATCCCAGGTTTGAATACGAGATTTCCTGTGATCAGATGTGTGGTAATGGTCACTATTCTATGAAAGGAATTGTAAAAGTGGTAACAAAGGAAGAATTTATTATGTGGAAGGCTAAACAAAAACCGAATTACTTTCTGGCCTTCCCCGATAAGGATCCAACTAATAAAACAACGACAGCAGCAATGTCAACTCAAAAATAATTATCATGAGCAACGAAACATCAATGCAGGGTCAACCGGAAGTGATAACTACTCATGAAGGTCATCAGGATGAGCACCATGTACATCATCATAAAGAAACCTTCATTACAAAATATGTATTCAGCCAGGATCATAAAATGATCGCCAGACAATTTCTGATTACCGGGATGGTATGGGCGGTGATTGGCGGGTTGATGTCTGTACTTTTCCGTTTACAGCTGGGATATCCCGATCAGAGCTTTCCTATACTGGAAGATATTCTGGGCAGATGGGCCAAAGGCGGAAAGATCAGCGCAGAAGCATACTATGCACTGACCACAATGCACGGAACAGTGCTGGTATTTTTTGTACTGACAGGAGGCTTAAGCGGAACATTTGCCAACTTCCTGATTCCCTTACAGATCGGAGCAAGAGATATGGCATCTCCATTTCTGAATATGCTTTCTTATTGGTTTTTCTTTACAGCCAGTATTGTGATGGTTTCTTCCCTGTTCGTACAGACAGGGCCATTCTCCGGTGGATGGACGGCGTACCCTCCGTTAAGTGCATTGGGAGATGCTTCGCCCGGATCTAAAACGGGGATGGATCTTTGGATTACTGCAATGGCATTATTTGTAGTCTCTTCTCTGCTGGGTGGCTTGAATTATATTTCGACGATATTAAATATGCGCACCAAAGGAATGAGCATGACCAGGCTGCCGCTTACCATTTGGGCGTTGTTTTTCACGGCTGTACTGGGGGTGTTGTCTTTTCCTGTATTGCTGTCAGGATTCATCCTTCTGTTGTTTGACCGCCATGGAGGAACCAGTTTCTATCTTTCCGATATTTATATTGCTTCCACCCAGCAGGCATTGCCAAATGAAGGAGGCAGTGCTATTCTCTACCAGCATTTATTCTGGTTCCTGGGCCATCCGGAAGTATACATCATTGTTTTGCCTGCAATGGGCATGGTTTCCGAGGTGATGAGCGTAAATGCCAGAAAACCAATATTCGGATATATGGCGATGGTGGGATCTTTGTTTGCCATTACGATCCTTGCCTTTCTGGTGTGGGCACACCATATGTTTGTAACCGGACTAAACCCCTTTCTGGGTTCCGTATTTGTATTACTTAC
>JAYUXA010000023.1:0-4720 GCA_043753245.1 Chitinophagaceae bacterium | reverse complement strand
ATCGCCACTGCAACAGGTGCAATTCCATCTTTTCCGGCAAATGATTTATAATTAGTTACACCCGTCATCACATGGGCAAATAAAATATAGAGGACGGTACATATGATCAGCGAACCAAGGATACCTATAGGCATATCCCGTCTCGGATTCTTTGCCTCTTGTGCTGCAGTAGATACCGCATCAAATCCGATATAGGCAAAGAAAACAATTGCGGCCGCACGGATAATTCCGCTGAAGCCAAACTCACCAAAGGTTCCGGTATTGGCAGGGATATAGTCATTGTAGTTTGCGGTGTCTATGTATCTCCATCCAAGAATAATAAAAATCAACACAACCGCCACTTTCAGCGAAACGATCACAGCATTTACTTTGGCGCTTTCACTGGTGCCCTTGATCAGCAGCAGACTCATTAATACTATTATAAAAACGGCCGGTAAATTAATGATGCCTCCGTCAAAAGGACCGGTTGCTATAGCAGCAGGAAGATGAACATCAAATCCCTCCAGAAATTTTACCAGATAACGGCTCCAGCTTATTCCTACAGTAGCTGCACCTACGGCGTATTCCAGCACCAGATCCCAGCCAATGATCCAGGCGATGAATTCTCCCATAGTAGCATAAGAATACGTATACGCACTCCCTGCAACCGGTATCATCGATGCAAACTCTGCGTAGCATAGTCCGGCAAACGCGCAGCCCAGGGCAGCAACAACAAATGAAAGAGTAATTGCAGGTCCGGCATTATTGGCTGCAGCACCTCCGGTTATAGAAAATAATCCTGCACCTATTATTGCTCCGATGCCCAGGGCCACCAGTGATCCGGCACCCAGGGTTTTTTTAAGGCTTTTTTCGGTATCGGCAGCTTCCGCCATCAAAAGACTGAGAGGTTTCTTAACGAATAAGCTCATAAGCAATAATAAATAATGTGTAAAAGCGAAGTAAGCAAATAAAAAAACAAGGCGGGAAGATAAATATTATCTTGCAGAATATCATTTAGATACTATGAAAAAGGGCAACCGGCTGACACTCTATATAATTATTGCATTGGTATGCGGCGTGATTCTCGGTTACTTTTTTAATAAAAATTATACTACTCCGGAATTGGTGAGTATAACGGAACCCTTCTCACTTCTGCCCGATGTATTTCTCCGGTTAATTAAAATGATCGTGGCACCACTGGTTTTTTTCACCCTTGTGGTAGGCGTTGCTAAATTAGGCGATATTAAAGCTGTTGGACGAATAGGAGGCAAAACCCTTCTCTGGTTTGTAAGTGCCTCTCTTTTGAGCCTGTTACTGGGAATGCTGCTGGTCAATATTTTTCAACCCGGCGCGGCGATGCAGCTTCCTCTTCCTGCTGCTAATGAAAACACAGGCATTGTCAAAACGGCCCTGGGATTACGCGAATTTTTATACCATGTATTTCCTTCCAGCGTCGTGGATTCGATGGCAAAAAATGAAATTTTACAGATAGTAGTATTTTCTCTGTTCTTCGGTGTGGCCACGGCTGCTATCGGAGAGCGCGGGTTAATTATTATTAAAGCATTTGATGCCGTTGCACATGTGATCTTAAAAGTGACCGGGTACATTATGAATTTTGCCCCGGTGGCAGTCTTTGGTGCCATGACCGCTATAGTAGCTAAACAAGGGCTGGGCATCCTTAAGACCTACTCCATTTTTATTTCCGAATTTTATCTGGGTTTACTGATACTCTGGATACTGCTGATCCTTGCCGGATCTGTATTCATAAAGCGAAGAATATTTGAACTGCTCCGGCGCATCAAAGAGCCTATACTGCTGGCCTTTACCACTTCCAGCAGCGAAGCTGCATTTCCAAAAACCATGCTGGAGCTGGAACGGTTCGGCTGCCGCGATAAAATTGTCAGTTTTGTACTTCCACTGGGGTACTCTTTCAATCTGGATGGCAGCATGATGTATATGACGTTCGCCTCCTTATTCATTGCCCAGTCGTATGGCATTCATCTGGATCTGGGTACGCAACTGAGTATGCTGCTGGTACTGATGCTGACCAGTAAAGGTATTGCCGGTGTACCAAGGGCCTCGCTGGTGGTTATAGCAGGAACATTGGCTACATTTAATATTCCCGAAGCAGGTCTGACCCTGTTATTGGGAATAGATCCCCTGCTGGATATGGGCCGCAGTGCAACCAATGTAGTAGGCAACAGTATTGCAACAGTGGTGGTAAGCAAATGGGAAAATGCAATAAAAAATTAATTTTTACTTTAGTACTATAGTTATGGTTTTATTAGACGCTTTTAACTGGATGCAATTATTACAACCTCAATTTTATATTGACAATGGCGGGTTGTGGCTGGTAATATTTATCGTATTTGCAGAAACAGGATTATTTGCCGGCTTTTTTCTGCCTGGCGACTCTCTTCTTTTTGTGTCGGGTATTTTCAGTACCCAGCTCGCTGCTTCTTTTTATGATACCGGCAGCGATTTTCTGAATCTGGCCATGATCATTGCCCTGACGTCCCTTGCAGGAATATTAGGCAATACCCTTGGCTATTGGTTTGGCCGGAGGATTGGTCCTGCAATGTTTACCTGGAAGGACCGGTTTCTTTTTAAACAGCATTATCTTTTTCAGGCAAGGGAATTTTACGACAAACATGGTGGGGGTGCTGTAGTATTTGCGCGGTTTCTTCCGGTGATCAGAACCTTTGCTCCGATCATTGCGGGCATCGTAGGTATGGATAAAAAGAAATTCAGTTTTTATAATATTATCGGATCCATAGCATGGACTACCTCTATGTTGGCGGGTGGGCATTACCTGCAACGGTTTTTCCTGGAACAATACAACTACGATCTGAAAACACATCTTGAAATAATCGTTCTTGCAATTGTGCTGATTACCACGGCTCCTGTATTGATCAAATTGTTTTTTGGTAAGAAAAAAAAGCCTGAAGAACCGGTTAATCCTTCTTAAACATGAAAGATAAAAATTACGGAATACTCTCGCTGCCGGTGATCGTTGCGGCACTGGGGTATTTTGTTGATATCTATGACCTCCTGTTATTTACTATTGTCCGCGAACCCAGTTTAAGGGCACTCGGAGTACAGGACGGTGGAATGCTGGCGGCCAGCACGAAGATCATCAATTGGCAAATGGTGGGTTTGCTGATTGGCGGGATCGTGTGGGGAGTGATGGGTGATAAACGCGGACGACTCAGTGTATTGTTCGGATCTATCCTATTGTATTCTCTTGCTAATTTTTTGACCGGCTTTGTAACCAGTGTAGACCAGTATGCATGGGCAAGATTCGTTGCAGGGCTTGGTCTTGCCGGGGAACTGGGCGCAGGCATCACCCTGGTCAGTGAGCTCTTACCTAAAAAAAAGAGAGGTATAGGTACTTCTCTTGTGGCTGGTATCGGTTTGTTCGGTGCGGTGTTTGCCTATTTTACTTTTCAGTTTTCCAATTACGATTGGAGGCTCTGTTATAAAATAGGCGGCGGACTGGGAATATGTTTGCTGTTACTTCGGGTGAGCATAGCCGAGAGTGGCATGTTTAAAGAAACAAAAATGCAGGAAGGTGTGCAGCGGGGCAACCTGCTTATGTTTTTTAATAATGCAGGACGTTTCAGAAAATACATCCTTGCCATCCTGATCGGTTTGCCTACCTGGTTTGTAATTGGCATACTTGTTAATTACAGCAATCGCTTTGCAAGGGCCTTTTATGGAGAAACGGCGGTTGACAGTGGCCGCGCGATCATGTTTGCCTATGTGGGTATTGCACTGGGAGATATCGCTATCGGGTTCGTGAGCCAGTATTTTAAAAGCAGAAGAAAAGCCCTTTTTATATTTTACGGATTGACCATTTTATCGGTCGCCTTATTTTTCAGTCCGGCAAATAGCAGCGATACTTACATGTATACCATCTGTACTCTGCTCGGATTCAGCACCGGATTCTGGGCGATATTTGTGACCATGGGAGCTGAACAATTCGGCACCAACCTGCGGGCAACTGCGGCTACCACTATTCCCAATATGGTGCGCGGATCACTGCCGCTTTTAAATATAGTATTCAAGGATTATTTCCAGGACAGCCTGAAATGGGATATTATAAATAGTGGGGTGGTAACTGGCTGCATCGTAATCATCATAGCTATCGTATCGGCCTATTTTACACAAGAAACGTTTCACAAGAATTTAAATTATAATGAAAAATGAAGTTCCTGGTGATCCGTTTTTCTTCCATTGGTGATATTGTGCTGGCCTCCCCGGTGCTTCGCTGTCTGAAAAAACAGGTCATCACTTCTGAAATTCATTTTCTTACCCGAACGTCTTTCAAAATTGTTACGGAAGCAAATCCCTACATCGATCGTTTTTTTTACTACGATAATAATATCCGTGAATTAATTGAACAGTTAAAGGCAGAACGATACGATTACATCATCGATCTGCATAATAATTTAAGGTCTGGTAAGATCAGGCGTGCCCTTGGCGTTAAAGCCTTTACCATTGATAAATTAACCTTCGAAAAGTTTTTACTGACCTGGTTTGGAATAAATATTATGCCGGGAAGGCATATTACGCAAAGAAGTCTGGACACCGTCCTGAAGCTGGGGGTAACCGATGATGGTGGAGGGTTGGATTATTTTATTCCGGATAAAGACCTTATCCGGGAAAAAGATATTCCTGCTTCACATCTCGCAGGATATATCGCTATTGCCATTGGTGCTTCTTATTTCACAAAGAAATT
>JAYUXA010000022.1:0-4730 GCA_043753245.1 Chitinophagaceae bacterium | reverse complement strand
GGATCGCTTTATGGACCTATGTGGAGTTAAACGAACCCAGATTAATCGGGAAAATAACTTCCATCATACAGGAAAAGACCCATGGAGAAGCAACTATTGGCGGTGCTTCTGTAAGTCTGATCAGTACTTTCCCGGTTCTTTCGCTGCAACTTTCAGACGTTGTTGTCAGAGATAGTTTGTTTAGTATACACCACAAGGATTTTTTGAGGGCTAAGAACATTTACCTGGGCATCGGTCTCCGGGCGCTTTTAAGAGGGAAAACGGAATTTAGCCGCATTAGTATCAGTAACGGCTCCCTGAACCTGATAACGGACTCTCTGGAGAGGTCTAACGATTATATTCTTCGTTCCGGGAAAAAAGTGGGATCCCGTCCAACATCGTCCGTTCCGGTGATTATGCTGAATAATATGCTCTTCAGCTTTGAAAATCCGGTAAGGAGAAAATGGTATCAACTAGATGTCCGAAAATTTAAAGCGGTCTTTACTACCATCAATCAGCTCACCACAATAAGGATCGGTACGAGCATCCATGTTAAAAATCTGGTGTTTAATACCCTTAAAGGAAGTTATATAAAAGAAAAAGACCTGGAAGGCCGGTTTAAGTTGCTTTACAATGAGGATACCAAAAACCTGAAGCTGGATAATATCACGCTGGATATCGACAGGCATTCCTTTTTGTTTAATGGTAATTTCAACCTGGATAAAACTGCTTCAGACTTTAATCTGGTGATCAGTACCCAAAATATCGGATTTGAAAAAGCAAGAAAACTCCTTACAGACACCCTTCAGGTTAAACTTTCCAGGTATGCATTTACAAGTCCTATCAGTCCTAAAGTGAGCATTAAAGGAAAGTCAGCGTTTGGCAATAGGCCAGGAGTTCGTATTGAACTGGCCATTGACCTGCAAAGCGTTAAAAGTGTTGCGGGCATTACCTCAGTCCGATTTGATAAAGGGCAAAGCACGATTGATATCGCTGTTGCCAGTTCTCAGGAGGCTAAGGACACGGTTCATGGCGATCTTGACGGAACCATTCGTTTCCGGAATGCGGAGATCACCTACCTGCCGAGGAATTTTAAATTGAAAAACGGTGAAGGGATAGTGCGGTTCAATAATAGTGCTGTTCTTATAGACTCTTTAATTGCTACTACAGGAGAAACAAAGCTGGTCATGAATGGCCAGGCTAAAAATCTGATCACGTTAAGTAAGGTAGATCCAGGGAAAGCGGTGATTTACTGGAAACTTTTTTCGCCAGAAATACATATAAAGGATTTTAAAGCATTCATTGCTTCCGAAAAATCCAGTTCCAGGCAGTCATCTGTAGATAAAATGTTTGCCAGCGGAGATGTGTATATTATCCTGGCAACTCCTAAAATGAACTACAATTATTTTACGGCTACTCAGGTGGAAGCGCAGCTGGTATTGAAAGAATCAGCTATTGTATTGGAAAAAGCTTCTTTTAAGCATGCAAATGGAATGATGACCCTTTCCGGGGGGATGCAAAATGGTATAAAAATAAATCCTGTTCGTCTGCATGCCACAATGAAAAACATAGATGTTCCCCTTTTGTTTACAGCATTTAATAATTTCGGACAGGATGCCATTACCAGATCGAATCTCAAGGGGAAGCTTTCGGCAGATATAATTTATAATACCGCATTAACCAACCAGGCTAACCTGATCGGCAGCCAAACAAATGGAACGGTTAATTTTTTATTGGAGAATGGAGAATTAAATAATTTTGAACCCTTACAGGAGGTGGCGAAAAAAGCGTTTAAAAAACAGGATTTCTCCCAAATAAAATTTGCAGACCTTAAGAATAAGCTGGACATCAGCGGAACATCCTTTATCGTTAATCCAATGGAGATCAGGTCCAGTGCGGCAACCATTTTTGTGGAGGGGGTGTATGATTTCAAAAAAGGAACCGATATGAGTATTCAGTTTCCTTTGCGTAATCTGACGAAGAGCCAGGCGGATACCGATCTTAGTGAAGAAGGGAAGGGAAGAAAAGGAATCAGCCTGAGGTTAAGGGCTAAAACGGGAGACGATGGAAAGTTAAAAGTGAGCTGGGATCCGTTCAAAAGAGCAATAAGAAATAAACAAGACCTGAGGATGCGGAGGAGGTGAAGAATAACCGATGATTTGCGCGACCTTAGTAACCGACAATTATGGCGTTTAAACTACATACAACCTATACTCCTTCGGGGGATCAGCCTCAGGCCATTGAAGAGCTAACCAATGGCCTTAATGATGGCGAACGTTATCAGACTTTATTGGGAGTAACGGGATCCGGCAAGACCTTCACTATAGCAAATGTTATTCAGAATGTACAGCGTCCTACGCTTGTTTTGACCCATAACAAAACCCTGGTAGCACAGCTATACGGCGAATTCAAACAATTTTTTCCGGAAAATGCGGTAGGGTATTTTGTAAGTTATTACGACTATTATCAGCCGGAAGCGTATATGCCTGTCAGTGATACTTACATTGAAAAGGACCAGTCAATCAACGAAGAACTGGACAAACTGCGTCTTCAGGCCACTGCTCAGTTACTGAGTGGCAGAAGGGATATTATCGTGGTCGCTTCAGTGAGTTGTATTTACGGTATCGGGAACCCGACAGAATACGAAAACAGTATCATAAGGATCCAGCCCGGACAGGTATTATCCAGACAAGGATTTCTCCATTCGCTGGTCAATTCACTTTATACAAGAAGTCAGGGTGATTTTGGCAGAGCCACATTCAGAGTGCAGGGTGATACGATCGATATTAATCTTCCCTATCTGGATTACGGATACCGTATTTCTTTTTTTGGCGATGAGATCGAAGAAATTGAGAGCATCGATACAACGAATGGGAAACGCATAATGAAACTTGAAAATGCTGCGATCTTTCCTGCTAATTTATATTTGGCACCAAAGGAAATGATGCAGCAGATCCTCGTGGAGATACAGGATGAAATGGCTGCCCAGGTAGATTACTTTAAAGCTGTCGGAAAATTTATAGAGGCTCAGCGCCTGAGTGAAAGAGTAAATTTCGATGTGGAAATGATCCGTGAACTGGGATTTTGCAATGGGGTAGAAAACTACTCCCGTTTTTTTGACCGGAGAAGACCGGGAAGCAGACCTTTTTGTTTGCTTGATTATTTCCCCAAAGATTATTTATGTGTGATCGATGAAAGCCATCAGACCATTCCACAGGTCAGTGGTATGTACGGGGGGGACAGAAGCAGGAAATTAATTCTGGTGGATTACGGCTTTCGCCTTCCCTCTGCACTGGATAACAGACCCCTGAATTTTCATGAGTTTGAGAACATGACCAATCAAACTATTTTTGTTTCTGCTACACCTGGTGATTATGAGTTAGAGAAAACCGGAGGCGTGGTGGTGGAACAGGTAGTGCGGCCAACTGGTTTACTCGATCCTCCCATTCAGATCAGGCCAAGTGTAAATCAGATCGATGATCTTCTGGACGAAATCGACAAGACCGTTAAAAAGGGCGACCGGGTGCTGGTAACTACCCTCACAAAAAGAATGGCTGAAGAGATGGATAAATATCTTCACCGTATCAATATTAAATCGAAATATATCCACAGTGAAGTAGATACACTTGAGCGTGTGGAAATATTAAGAGAACTAAGACTTGGTGTAATTGACGTGCTGGTGGGGGTTAATTTGCTGAGAGAAGGACTGGATCTGCCTGAAGTTTCGCTGGTTGCTATATTGGATGCAGACAAAGAAGGGTTTTTAAGAAATGAAAAATCACTGACCCAGACTGCCGGACGTGCTGCCCGGAATGTGGATGGTTTTGTAATTTTTTATGCAGACAAGATGACCGACAGTATGCAAAAGACGATCGATGAAACTACCAGACGGAGAGAAAAACAAATTGCGTATAACCTGGAGCACGGCATTACGCCGACCACCATTATAAAAAGTAAGGAACAGGTGTTTGCACAAACCTCTGTTTTGGATATCAAAGGATTTGATCCTAAAAATCCTCACGCGGTAGTTTCGGGCCAGCAAACCGTTCGGTATGCGGCCGAAGAACAGGCTGATTATATTACCATTCCACAAATGGAAAAGGGTATTGCAAAGATTAAAAAAGAAATGGAAAAAGCTGCCCGCGATCTGGATTTTATGGAGGCTGCACGGCTCAGAGATGAAATGTTTACCATGAAAAAGAAACTCGAAGAAATGAAATAATCATTTCTTCATAATGGATTTTTTAATGATTTCCACCCCTGCCCTTGCCCAGATACCTGCATCAAGCAATGCCGTAAACAGACTGTTGCCGTAGTGTTTCTTAGCAAACTGACTCATGGCGAGATAAAACAGTTTCACATACTTGAAATCTTTTCTGGTGCTTTTTCCTTTATAATGAAGGATGGTTGTTCCGGAAAAATAATAATTGGCATAACCCGCCTGAACAAGACGATAGCTCAGATCAATGTCTTCTGCATACATGAAAAACCGTTCATCGAACTCTCCTGTTTTATCCAGTGCTTCTTTTTTAATCCACATAAATGCACCGGAAAGCACCTCCACCTTGTGTGATTGATTTTCATCAAGGTGTCCCAGATAGTAGGCGGCAAAATACCTGGAGCGTGGAAACATTGCCGTTATCCCGGTCAGTTTATATAAAGAAACCATAGGGGACGGAAAACCTCTTTTGGACTCCTTAAGAAAAGTTCCGTTTTCATCTACCATTTTTACCCCAAGGGCGCCTGCATCC
>JAYUXA010000021.1:0-9928 GCA_043753245.1 Chitinophagaceae bacterium | reverse complement strand
CACACCGTCCTCCGTCTACATTAAAAGAGTAATGCTTTGGCTGAAACCCGCGAGTTTTGCTAAGAGGAAGATGTGCATACAGATCTCTCACCTCATCCCAGGCCTTGATATAGGTGACCGGATTGCTTCGGGATGATTTCCCGATTGGATTCTGGTCTACCATTTCAATCTGGTCAATACTGTCCATGTCCCCATCAAGCCCTTTGAACATGCCTATTTTATCAGCAGGTTCTCCTTTCAGTTTTTTTAAAGCAGGATATAATATCTGTTTGACTAGGGTCGTTTTTCCACTTCCACTCACGCCACTCACTACACAAAGCACATTTAGTGGAAAAGCGACATCTATATTTTTTAGGTTGTGCTGCCGGGCTTGCAGCACACTGACCGACCGGCTCCATGATCTAACCGTCCGGTTTTCAACTACTTTTAATTTACCGTTTAAATAGTTACCGGTCAGGCTTTTGGGATTGGCAACAATCTGGTCGTAATTTCCTGCAGCAACCACTTCCCCTCCCAGATGGGATGCCAGCGGTCCCATATCGATAATATGGTCCGCTTCCCGCATCATCATTTCATCGTGTTCCACTACTACTACGGTATTTCCCAGATCTCTTAATTCTTTCAATACGGTGATCAGCCTTTCTGTATCGCGCGAATGCAATCCTATACTTGGCTCATCCAGGATGTATAGGGAATCGGTCAGATTACTGCCCAGCGAGCGGGTGAGCTGAATGCGTTGACTTTCTCCGCCACTCAGCGAATTTGCCAGCCGGTTCATCGTAAGGTATCCTAAGCCTACATCCATCAGGGTTTTCAGACGAAGGTTAATTTCAATAAGAATTCTTTTAGCGATTTCTTTTTCATGTGCACTCAGCTGTAAGGCCATAAACCACTGTACGAGATCTTTAACGGGCATTTCGCACAGTTCGCCGATATGTTTACCGTACACCTTAACATACAATGCTTCTTTGCGCAACCTGAATCCTTTGCAATCCGGACAGGCAGTACGGCCTCTGTACCTGGATAATAATACCCGGTATTGCACCTTGTATAAATTTTGCTCCACCTCTTTGAAGAAATCATCAATACCGGCAATCTGGCTGTTACCAGTCCAAAGCAGGGCGTACTGCTGTTTAGTAAGGTCAATTATTGGTTTATGTATGGGGAAGTCTGACGTTTTTGCAGTTTTGATAAAATCATCTCTCCATTTTCCCAGCTTCTCTCCCTTCCAGGGGGCAATAGCTCCTTCATACACACTTAATCTTTTGTCGGGAATTACGAGGTCCTCATCAATCCCCAGTACAAGGCTGAATCCCTCACAAGTAGGGCATGCACCAAAAGGATTATTAAAAGAAAACAGATCCGGCACCGGCTCTTCGAATAAAATGCCATCCATTTCGAAACGGTTGGAAAAGGCTAATTTTTCTTTTTCATTTATAAGAAGAAATATCTCCCCTTCGCCTTCGTAAAATCCCGTATTAACTGAATCGGCGATCCGGTGTTTATCATCCTCATCGAAGACTTTAACCACCAGCCGGTCAATCAGCACAAATGTTTCCTTACCTAGCTTCCAGGTTTTTTTATTTCCAGGGAATTTTTCCTCCATCAGATCCTCAATGCGAAGCACCTCTCCGGATGCATAAAGTCTTGAATACCCTTTCTGCATTAAAATATTAAGTTCTTCAGAAACATTTCTGTTTGCGCTCTGCCTGAATGGAACCAATATCAAAATCTTATCCCCTGTTTTTCCATTCACTATCGCTTCCACCACATCATTTACATCATCTTTTTTTACCTCCTTACCGGAAACCGGAGAAATAGTATGCCCTGTACGGGCAAACAACAATCTGAGATAATCGTATACTTCCGTCATACTGCCCACAGTTGAACGGGGCGTTCGGGTAATTACTTTCTGCTCTATTGCTATAGCAGGGCAAAGTCCCTTTATATAATCAACATCCGGTTTCACCATACGAGCCATAAACTGCCGTACATAAGCTGAAAGGCTTTCCGCATACCGCCTCTGGCCTTCGGCGAACAAAGTGTCAATCGTAAGAGAAGATTTGCCTGATCCGGATACTCCTGTAACCACAATAAGCTTATTGCGGGGGATCTCAGCCGTTACATTTTTAAGATTATGTACCCGTGCACCCCTGATCAAAATGGAATCTGAAGGAATAGACCTGGCTTTATCAGTATTGGAGGATTTTTTAGTGGAAACAGCCATAATTGAGCATACAAAAATACTGTTCCAAGGCTAATACTAAGTATAAATATTTAGCAGCTGTCAATTTATCTCATAAAATAGTTTGTAAAGTTTGGTTTTTTAACGAAAGTGTATATCTTTAGTTTGTAATTTGTTAAAGACATCAAAAAATAGTTCGCCTATCGACAAACGCTTCTACTCAGAAAAACCAACCAGCACACTCTTAGAATCCTAATTATTAATATCCTATCACCTTCAAAACTGTAGAAGTTTATGAATTCCTCTTTACTCAAGAAAACCGACCATGAACTCATCCAAAATTTTCAGGATGGGGACCTCAATGCCCTTGAAATTCTTGTTATCCGACACAAAGACAAGATGTTCACTTCTATTTTATTTCTGGTAAAAGACAAGTACCTCGCGGAAGATATCTTCCAGGACGTACTGATCAAGATCATTGACACCATACGCGGTGGACGTTACACAGAAGAAGGAAAATTTCTGCCATGGGCGATGCGTATTGCCCACAACCTTTGCGTAGATCATTTTCGCAAGGTAAAACGCACACCATCCATCAAAACCAGTGATGACCGCGACATTTTTGAGGTGATCAATTTTACAGAAGAAGGTGCCGATGAAAAAATGATGAAACGCCAGAGCCACGACAGAGTCCGCCAGATGCTGGACCTTTTGCCGGAAGATCAGCGTGAGGTCATTATTCTGCGTCATTATGCAGATCTGAGTTTTAAGGAAATTGCTTCTCTGACCAATTGCAGCATCAATACCGCGCTGGGCAGAATGCGTTACGGCCTCATCAATCTTCGTAAAATGATGACCCAGAAAAATATAGCACTTTAATTGTTCTGAAAACTGTTTCTGACAGTCCACTTTCGAAATTATACGACAAAAACCCTCTCCCGGAGAGGGTTTTTTGTTTTACCTTCAATTCTGCTGGCAGTTGATCTTATACCTTTATCATGAATTTGACGTTACCGCAGAAGTCGTATTCTTCTTCTATATATATTATTTTTCTCTTTGCCTTCGCTATTCTTTTATGCGGATATAACCTGTTTAATGGTTTTGGGGAAGATGCAGATTCTGTACGTATCGTTGAATCAGCTATCAAGAGTCAGCAACTTCACACGCTCATCCCTTCCCGTAGCTGGGGCTACCCGCTTTATGAAGGACTGGCTTATACCCTCATCGACACCTTTATTCCAAATTTACTGGTTCCAAAACTCCTTTCCCTGATGCTGCTGCTGGGAACTGTTTATTTATTATTTAAAATACTTACCAGATTAACGCTGCCATCCCCTTTAGCTTACCTTCTTTGCATCGTTTTTTTATGCAACCCGCTGGTAATTATTTCAGGCAACTCCATTCTCGAAACAGGTATGAGCATGTTTTTTTTAATGGCCATATTGTATTATTTTGTCTGCACTACACCAGGGAAAAAATTAACGTTTGAAAACTATTGCTGGTATGGAGTACTGTTTGGATTAGCAAATCTGGCCAGGCCTGATAATATGCTCTACTTTGCCGCCATTTTTTTGTTTCTTATTATAAGAAAAGAAATAAATATTTTATACATATTCATATCCGTACTGATCTTCTTCCTGGTGGGTCTTTTACCTTATTTTCTTATCAATTACCCGATATTTCAGGTTACCGCAGTTGGTATACAATATAAAATTATGGTGGTCGCTAAAAATTTTGCGGCACTTTTCGGATTACCTCTTCTTATTCTACTGACAGCAGGAATTTCACTACGGTTTTCAAGCTATAAGCCGGTACTGCTTAAAGTGTTCAACCGAAAAAATGATACGTTCCTTTTTCTGGCTATAGTGGCAGGAATTATCTTTTTGCGGGTTCTTAAACTGGCTGATGAACTGGAATATGGATTGTTGATATGGCCTATATTCATCGTTCTGCTTGGAATGAATATTAAAGCGCTTTCCGAAATAAAGGGCAGCAGGAATACCCAACGGGTGCTGGTTGCAATAGCTGTTGCCGCTTTCCTGCCCAATCTGGTACAGATCTATTTTTTTAAAGAAGTAAACTTTAATTATAAATTTTCTGTAGGACTCACCTCAGGAGTGCTGCAACAGGAAAAAGAACGCCGCATTCTGAATGCTTCTTTTTTTTATAACTCCGAAAAAATATTAACATCGGCAAGCGATTCTTTACGAAAAAAAGGACTTAATTATCCTCAGCATATTCACTACACCGATTGTGACACCTGCGTAGTATTAACCACCGTTCGCGATTACAAATTGTATCAAAAAACAATAAACGCGACAGGTACCGATCTTTCCAGAAATAGAATTGTTTTTACTCCGGTCTTTAATATCTCCCGGGGCTGGAGAAATTTTATAAAAGATAATTACATGCCTCCCTTTACCGAAAGAGCATTGGTTCTGCTGCATTAATTTTTACCCTGCAGTGCGGATACTTTTTTATAGGCTTGTTTGCCGCATTCCAGCCACTTTTGGAAATCGATTGCGGAAGGAGTATACCCTTTTGTTTTAGTAAGTATTTGTTCATCAGGATGAATGATTGCATACTGCGGTTGCGATACTGCATCAAAATTTTCAGATTGAAAAGTTGCCCATTTATCCCCTACGGTCAGAATGTTCTTTACAGTGCCTGTTTTTGTTTTGTACGAGATCTGATCGGCGGCCGAAAGCATTTTTCGCTCATCCACATAAAGGGACACTACCACAAAATCATTCTTCATCATCTTCGAAACGGCCTCATCGGTCCACACATTTTCTTCCATTCTCCTGCAGTTCACACAAGCCCATCCGGTAAAATCGATCAGCAAAGGTTTACCTTCTTTTCTGGCAATAGCGAGGGCTTCCCCATAATCCCTTAATGGTTCAATATTTGTCTGGCAGTTTACCGGATCCTTATATATGCTGTAACACAGTGGAGGTGGAAATCCACTGATCAGACGCAGATTTGCGGCCGGTGTATTGGTCAGCCCAGGAATTAAATAGAGCGTTGCAATAGCAAAAATCATTATAAAACCAATTCTTGCGGCACCAAATTTTTTAACTGGACTATCATGAGGAAACCGGATCTTTCCTGCCAGATACAATACGATCAGTATTCCTGAAATCACCCAGGAGCCAATAAATAGTTCTCTTTTAATAATTCCCCATTGAGAAACCAGATCTGCATTTGATAAGAATTTTACTGCCATGGCCAGCTCCAGAAAACCCAGTACTACTTTAACCGAGGTGAGCCATCCGCCTGACTTTGGTAAGGATTGAAGCCATCCGGGGAACATGGCAAATAAAGCAAAAGGTAAGGCGAGGGCCAACCCAAAACCGGCAAGGCCTGCAGTCAGGGGCCAGGCGCCTTCAGATGCTGTTCCGGCAAGTAAAGAACCCAATATAGGACCTGTACAGGAAAATGAAACGATGGCGAGAGTAAGCGCCATAAAAAATATGCCGCCTATTGTGCCCATGCCCGAACGGGAATCAATGGTGTTGGCCAGTCCGCCAGGCAATCCTATTTCAAAATAGCCGAAAAAAGAAATGGCAAAAAATACGAAAATGAGAAAAAAGAAAATATTCAACCATACATTGGTAGAAATATTATTCAGGATCTCCGGACTTACATTACTTAATAAATGAAACGGCAGACTGAGCAATATATAGATAATAAAAATAAAAAATCCATAGAGCACTGCGTTAAAAATACCTTTCTTTTTATCCTGTGCTTTTTTAGTAAAGAAGGAAACCGTAAGAGGTATCAGCGGAAATACACAAGGAGTCAGCAGAGCAATGAAGCCTCCTAATAATCCCAGAAAGAAAATGCCCGTTAAACTCTTTCCTCCGGTGTCGTCATCGCCACAATCACTGACCGGATGTTTCAGGTCAAAACTGTTTATTTTAATTTTTGTAGCAGATGCAACACCGCCTTCCAATGCTATAGAAAAAGAGAATGCAGCAGACGGATAAAATTCATCTCCTCTTCCGTAGGTATAACTTAATTTACCCAGTAACAGGGCCGGCACGGTTCCTTTTAATTCGATGACGGCGGTAAAGACAGCAGGAGATTCATAGACCTTAAAAGAGGCATTATCAAAAAGGGGATTATTTATACCTTTTACCTGACCGGATTCTTTAAAGGTACCCGTTACCGTTATAGAAGAATCAGAGAACATTAATTCAGTAGAAGGCATATCGCTGATTACTTCATTAGGCCCGTATAATTGCCATTTATTATTGCCTGGCGTACTAAAGCTGAGTTCGTACACGGTGCTGCCGATCTTTTTACTGTTCACTTTCCATTCATAAGCGGCAGAATCCTGTGCTTTTGTCAAGAAAGGCATCAATAACAGAAACACTGCCAAAGCACAGTATACATTCTTTAGTGGTCGCATGAAAATTGGGTTGAGCAGTACGTAACAGATTCAAAAATGAACTATAAAATCTAAAGAAAACATTAAATCCTATACGAGAGCCGGAGAGCCGGCAAGCAACAACGATTGAAGGATTATCCGGCCATCTGTATTGCCCAGGGTTTCTGAACAGGCTCTTTCCGGATGAGGCATCATTCCGAAAACATTTCTTTCCGTATTGGTTACGCCCGCAATATTGCGGATGGAACCGTTATGATTGGATGCAGCAGTGCTATTTCCGTAAGCATCACAATATTTATAGAGCACCTGGTCATTCGCCTCCAGCTGATCAAGGACGCGGTCTTCCGCAAAATACCTGCCTTCTCCATGAGCTATCGGGATTTTTAAAGGCTGGGCCGATCCGGATCCTTTGAGATAAATATTTTTGCACAGGAATTGCTGATTCATGTTTCTGAGCAGAATACCAGGTAGCAGTTTTGCCTCACAAAGGATTTGAAAGCCATTGCATACTCCCAGCACTCTGCCACCTTTATTAGCAAAATCAATAACACTCTGCATCATCGGACTAAAGCGGGCAATGGCCCCGCAACGCAGGTAATCACCATAAGAAAATCCTCCTGGCAACACCATGCAGTCCTCGGTAGAGAACATGCTGATATCTTTATCCTTATGCCAGAGCATGATCACTTCCTGGTTCAGGTTTTGTTGAAGCGCATCCTGCATATCTCTGTCACAGTTGGAACCGGGAAAAACAACTATACCGAATTTCATGCGTCTTAAATTTCCGCGAAGTTAGGAAGGATTCTGCTAACCTGTACCTCTTCTGCAGATCCCTGGTTATCAAATTTTGATCTTATAAACCATCACTGCCATAAAGGCCATTATTGGTTTCCGGAGATCTCTTTAGAAGATTTAATTCAGGAATAACAAATGAACAATGCATAGGCAAACGTGATCCAATGCAGCAGGGAGGGGAATATTTTTTTATCCGGATAATAATATGCAGCCGCATGAAAAGTAACCAGCGGCATTATCCCGAAAATCCAGTTTACATAATTGATGCCCCCGTTGACCAAAATAATAAAAAGGGAAATGATAAGGAAAAGCAGTAACAGGCTCCAGCCCTTTCTGATCTGAATAAGCATTTTGCTCAGATTGGCCTGCACAAAAAATCCTCCTATAATAAACGGCAGCACGATCAAAACAATGCTGACCGTTATTAATATAGAAGAAGGCATTGCCGGAAAATCGAAACTAACATGGGGTATCAGGTATTTCCAGCTCCAGTTGTTCGTAAAAAGTGGCTCCAGTGCCAGAAAATAATAAGGCATGGTTACGCCCAGAAATCCTACCAGCCATTCCCGGATCCTGAATGGCCGCATGATAAACAGTGTGCAGGGAATCATCAGAACAAACAGGATGGCGGGTTGGTACAGAAGAGACATCAACCCTATCAGAACACCGATGTTAAAGATACCAGCCAGAGGTTTATTGGTATTGTACAATGCCATCATTCTGTAAAACAACAGGATCATTAAAGTATTGACCAGCAGGGGAGCCGAAAAATGATTCCATTCTACCAATAAGGAAGTAAGCAGCATGTAGGCCATACCCGGCAGGTAGTTCGGTTTTGGCAGCATCTTCTGATCGATGCATATCCTGTTGAGCAGGATAGCCTGGATCAGCAACAGCATAAAAGCTACCATTCCAAAAACCACTGCCGGCACCTGAAGCGGATCCAGCAATCGCAGCAATAAAATATAAAGGTAATGATCGCCCTCCTGCCTGAGTGGCGGTGAAGGCTTAAGTAGAATGCCAAATTTTAAAATAAGACCGTACACCAGCAACAGCAGATTGTTTCCTGGGTTTTTCTGTTTAAAAATGCCTATCACCGCTACTGTTTAAAAGTCAATTTTAGCGAAAATAAGATAGTTCCTGAACTGGCAAGGCATGATCATGCTTTTAGCACTGATTTGTTTTCCGTACCGCGCCATAAATTCAATATTCCTGTCCAGATTCCTGAAAGTAGGATTTCGAACTACTTTACCATCCGGGCCGATGCTGTGGTCGTTGAGCAGCAGTGCTCTCCGTTCATACAGGTTAAAAAGAAAGTGTATTTGTCCTCCCGTGTTCATGATCTGATGGGAAACCAGGGCATCGGTCTGATCGTCAAACTGGCTCTTAGCCACTACATTGCTCCATTGAAGGCTGTCCGATTTATTGAAAGACAACACTACGATATTTTCTGCATGGTACCGGGTAGGTACTCCATTTCCCCACCTGTTGTAGGGATTGCCGAAGGCATTGAAATAATAAGGAGAGTAATAAGAGCTATACGGTGAAAGCCACGGATTGTTAAAGCCCATATAGTCCCACCGGTTGTACGCCCCGCCACCGCGGGTTGTAGAATACTGCGACTCTGCTATGACCAGATATCCTCCATCCTTTTTAACAATAATATTTTTGATGAAATAATCATTAAAGGCAATTCTCAGATTCGCATCCGGACCCTTTGCTTCGCTGCGCAGTTGCTCGCTGAAGGTCATCAGGCGTTCCTGAAAAATGGTGGAGGAACCCCGATCCCAGGTAACGGTGTATAATCCTTCGATGTTACCCCTTTTTTGTTTGTAGTATAAGGAAGTAAACAGGTACCGCTTATTTGTATTGTCGACTTTTATTTTGATATCGTCCAGCACACGTTCGCCGGTTTTCATGTCGTAAATCGTAAACGCACTGTCTTTAGCACCCTTCATCACCAGGCTGAGGTTAGTGATATAGTCTCCACCTCCCTTACGAACGTATTTTCCAAATACCAGTCCCCCTTCATTATCAAGCAGAAAATCCGTAAAATAATCGTTTCGTTCTTCCATAGGCACGCTCAGCTGGTGCTTGGTCTGCAGTTGTAACTGGTTATCAAATAGCAGGGTGGTAAAAACAAAATTCTTTTGGTTGCGGCTATTGATTTTGAAGACCATGATCTGCTGCTTATCATCACTGAAAACAGTAGTGTAAATTTTGTTGCTGGCCGACCATCCAATTCTGGTCGTGTCCAGTTCGATGGGTTTGGTAAGCATTTTTCCATTGGCATCTATGCGAACGGCCATGCAGTATAAAATGCTTTTCTGCTGATACTGGTAAACCATCCATACATATTCCGGATAAGGAATAAAATCGACATTGATCCATTTTTCATTGCTCTTATTAACATTAAGCTTCTCCAGCAGCTTCATGTCGTTATTATAAACAGACAAGTAATTGTCGTTGCGGTTATTTTTAAAAATGAGCATGTTGCTACCGACTTTGCCAATGATGTCAAAATTGGTTTTTTTAGAATCATCACGGTCGGGCTC
>JAYUXA010000020.1:0-9930 GCA_043753245.1 Chitinophagaceae bacterium | reverse complement strand
CAAGTGTGTACATCAGGCAAAAATATGATTTTGGACGGTTATTCCGGTTTATTTCGTAAATAACAGCTTCCCCGAATAAATTTTTTCTGACCCCGATTGCTTCGCCTTCAGATAATAGATACCTGGAGGGGGAGGATTTTTAATCTGGATCTGCAGGGATGGGGTATTGGTTAACCTGGTGTTAGTGGAGTAAACCACCTGGCCTCCCTGGTTGATCAGTTCCACTTTAAACTCTCCCGACAGCGGTCTGTCAAATTCAAGATTAAGGTTGTTTACTATCGGGTTAGGGTAAATACGCAAACCTGGAAATGCATCATTGCCCAGATTGATCACTCTTATATCTGAGTAGGAAAATGATTTTCCTTCTGTCTGTTTGATCCGGAAGTAAATTTTTCCACCAGCAGACTGATCAAGGTGGTATTGATAGTCGTATTCTGCTGAAGCACCATCAGCAAATTTAGTTGGGGTAGTTCCGATGGTTTTGAATGATATGCCATTATCGCTGATTTGGATTTCATAGTTATTGCTTTTATTTTCATTCAGGCTTGCCCAGGATAACTGTACATTATCCTTGTCTTTTAATATGGCCTGGAAATTCTTGAGATTTAATTTGAGGACGATATTAGAGCAGTACGAATAAGTGACATGGAAATCCAGCTTATTCTGTGAATTAATAGTAAGCACATAGTAATCGCTTCCTAGAGCAGCAGTATTTACAGTGGCTTTATAATTAAATGTGATATTGCCTGAACCGAGGTAGCTGGCAACATTGCTGGTGGTACCGGAGTACAGTCTATTTTTATACACTGTGTCGGGCGGTATCACCTTATAATCGGGTCCTGAATAATAAACTCCGTCAGACTTAGCAAGCGGGAAGGGACCGTAATCCTTTATCAGGTTTCCAGTTATGGCGGGACTGATACCCGGTCCGGTAAGTGAATCCGAACGGGAATAGCGCACTATATAATTAATCGGCACAACGTCGTCATTTTCAAGTTTCATCCTCAGCACACTGGTCAGGAATACCTCTGCACCCACACAGATCAGTGTTCCGGTTGCGGGCTGAAACTGCGGAATCGAAACCGGGGTGTTGGTATTGCTGGGAAAGTTCAATGCGGAAATCGTGTGCTCTTCCTTAAGAGGCACTGATCCATCTGAACACAGGCACTGCGCAATACCGTCAGGTAAATAAAACAGGAGGGTAAAAAAGGCGAAGAATAAGGAGTATTTAGAGTAGCGTTGTTTCATAGTATACAGATTAGTTATAAATCGGGATTCGGATACTTCAAATGTACTTGTTCAGAAAGGCGTTTGCAAGGGGTATGTACGATGGCATATCCGCCCAAATGCAGTATTTTCCGCAACTTCAAACACCCTTACCTTTGCCGTCTATGCATTCAACTATTAAAATCGATGTTACGCTGGATCAGGGCAGAATGCCCGAGGAGATATCCTGGTCTGCCTCTGAAAGCAGTGTGGATGTGGCAAAAAAAGCGAAAGGAATGATCCTTTCCTTTTGGGACGGGACTGATAAAACAGCACTGCGGATCGATCTTTGGACAAAAGATATGATGGTAGATGAAATGACTGATTTTTTTTACCAGACACTGATGTCCATGGCCGATTCTTACGACCGCGCCACTCACCAGCCCGGGCTGGCGAAGGATATGAAACGCTTTGCGCAGGAATTTTATGCTAAGTTTCAGGCTGAACAGAAAAAGACAAATAAAGTATAATACCTATAATTATGAACCTTGAACAAAGGATAATGCCCGAACTAAAAGCGGCAATGCTTGCCAAAGACGAAAAAACGGTGCGCAGCCTGAGAGCAATAAAAGCCGCTATCATTATTGCAAAAACAGCCGAAGGTGCCCATGGAGAGCTAAAAGAAGAAGATGAAATAAAACTTTTGCAGAAATTGGTAAAGCAAAGAAAAGACTCTTTGGAAATTTTTACTCAACAGAACCGTGCCGACCTGGCTATAAAAGAAGAGGAAGAAATTACAGTGATCGAAAAATTTCTTCCAATACAATTATCCGGAGCTGAACTAAAGGCCGAAATAAGCCGGATCATTACCGAATCAGGTGCTGAGTCGCTGGCAGAAATGGGAAAGGTGATCGGGATCGCCAGTAAACAACTTGCGGGTCGTGCAGATGGAAAAACAATCAGTGGTGCTGTGAAGGAACTTTTGACAAAATAAGAACATCTCCGGGCAGGCGGATCCATTCTATTTACCGCTTCGGTCTGATATATATTATGGTGATAGACCTTCTTTTCCTGGGAGCTATGCTACTGGCTGTTTTCAAAGGATTGAAAAACGGGCTGGTGATCGCTGTCTTCTCCCTTGTGGGATGGGTTATCGGATTGATCGCTGCAGTAAAATTTTCATCTGTGGCAGCAGAATATCTTAAGGCTCATGTTAATCCACGCTGGTTGTCTGTTATTTCATTTGTAGTGGTATTAGTGTTGGTATTGCTCCTGGTAAGGCTGGGTGCAACACTTATAGAAAAAGCGGTAGAGCTCAGTTTGCTGGGCTGGGCCAATCGGCTGGGGGGAATATTTTTTTATGTACTTTTATATGCATTCATTCTAAGCGTTCTTATTTTTTTTGCTGAAAAAGTCCAGTTGATCAGTGAGGAAACCATCTCCTCTTCGAGGATGTATCCCTGGATAAAACCATGGGCACATCTCACCCAACTATCTTTATTACACTAAAACGATTACTTTAGCGATTAATTCAAACCTAAAGAAAGACAGTACTGATGGATTACCAGATCAAACAGGTTGATAAATTTAAATTTATAGAAGAAGGAACGGGTGAGCCGATTCTACTGTTGCACGGTCTGTTTGGGGCGCTTAGCAATTTTACGGACCTTATCGAATATTTCCGTCAGCATAACCGGGTTATCGTACCCATGCTTCCGCTGCTAGAGCTGGATCTGCTGCATACTACCGTTGGAGGGCTGCAGAAATTCGTTCACAGATTTATTGAAACCCGCGACTATAAGGATATAAATCTGCTGGGAAACTCCCTTGGTGGCCATGTTGCCTTATTGCATGTACTTAAACATCCTGAGAGAATAAAGTCTCTGATCCTCACCGGCAGTTCCGGTCTCTTTGAAAGCGGGATGGGTGATACTTATCCAAAACGCGGAGACTATGATTACATTACCAAAAAAACCCAGCTCACTTTTTACGATCCTGCAGTAGCTACCAAAGAGCTGATCGACGAGGTGTATGAAACTGTCAGCAACCGGCTAAAGGCGATAAAGATCATCGCTCTTGCCAAAAGCGCCATCAGAAACAATCTGGGAGACGAGATCAGCCAGATTAAAATACCCACTTTGCTCATCTGGGGTAATAACGATACCGTTACACCCCCTTTTGTAGGAAGAGAATTTCATAAGCTTATTACGACAAGCGAACTGCACTTTGTTGACAAATGCGGACATGCCCCCATGATGGAAAATCCGGCAGAATTCAACAATATTCTTCATAAATTTCTGACAAAACTCAGCACTCCTGCAGCCGTAGCCTTATAGCTAACGTCTGTAGTGTACTTTATTACGTAACTAAGGAAACAGATGTTAAACAAAGAACTGATATCAACCTCCATTCCATCGCTGAATCTGCATGATTCGGCCTTTCATGCTATGGAGCTGATGAACGAATACCTTGTTAAGCAACTGCCGGTGGTGGAACAGAACAAATACCTTGGACTCGTTTTCGAAGAAGATCTGCTGAATATTGACGACAGCACTACCCTGGATACCCTCAGTTCACATTTTTCACAGGTTTCCGTACACGGAAACATGCACTTTATCGAAGCTGTTCAAACGGCAAACGATTATCACCTTAACGTAGTACCTGTTGTTGAAAAAGAAAGTGAGTATTCCGGAGTGATCGTAGTGCCTGAGCTGTTAAGGCAACTGGGGAAAGTTACCGGCGCAAGCGATCCGGGTGGATTGATCGTACTGGAAATGGAACAGCGGAATTTTTCATTTGCCGAAATAAGCAAACTGATAGAAACCAACGATGCACAGATAACACAACTCAACACTTCCTGGGACAGTGCAACGGATTCTTTTATCGTCACTATCAAGATTAATAAATTCGAGATCTCAGATATCGTTGCAACCTTTCAGCGGTACGACTACCAGGTTAAATATTATTTCGGAGAGGAGCTTTATGAAAATGAGCTAAGGGACAATTATGATCACCTGATGAATTACCTGAGTATCTGAGCTGGAATGCATACCCATTCAGATGAAATATTCGTTATTTTTTTTATTGATATCCGTCAGCAGCCTGCTTGTTGCACAGACCCCTTTTGTAATCGGCGACATTCTGGTATCAGGAAATTCACGCACAAAAAAATATATAATTGAACGTGAACTGCCATTTAAAACCGGCGACTCCGTTAACCTTACGGAACTTGTAAAACAGTTTGAGACGGCCCGCCAGCAGCTGATCACTACCAGACTTTTCAATGAGGCGATAATTTCTCTAAAATCCTTTCGCGGATCTACGGTCGATATTTCTATTGAAGTAAAAGAGCGCTGGTATATTTTTCCTCTGCCTTATCTGCAACCTATTGACAGAAACCTGGCGGAGTGGGCAAAGCAGGGATATGGAACCGACCGGCTGAACTACGGATTTAAATTCACCCATTATAATTTTTCCGGAAGGAACGATAAATTAAAACTCTGGCTGGTTACCGGTTATGCCAAACAAATCCAGTTTCAGTATGAACAACCATACGCAGATAAAAATCTAAAAAGTGGCTATCGCATAGGGCTTTCTTACTCTGCCAATAAAGAAATTAATTATGCTACTATCAATAATCAACAGCAGTTTACGGATAGTTTCGCTGGTATAAAAAGATGGAACTTTTCTATTGAATATAATTACCGCCCTGCCCTGCGCACATTTCATTCCTTTCGAATCGGGTATTCCTTATTAGAGATAGATAAAAAAGTGCTTGGCCTGAACCCTGAATATTACAATGAAGGAAAAAACAAGATCAGCCTCCCTGAAATAGCTTACAGCCTCCGGCATATTCAAACAGATTATATCCCTTATCCATTAAAAGGATGGACCGCTGAGGCCACGATCCTTAAAAGAGGGTTTCAATCTTATTCAAGGATGTGGCAGATCAATGCTAAATATCATCTTGCTGTTCCGCTCGGCAAAAAATATTTTTTTGGTCTGCAGCCACAGGGCCTGATCAGAGCACCATTTAACCAACCGTTTTATAACACTCCCCTTTTCGGTTATGGGGATTTATATTTAAGAGGCATGGAAAAGTATGTGATTGATGGAGTAGGTGCATTATTGTCGAGGCAAACGTTCAGAAAAGAAATCATTACATTTAATCTTCCTACTTATTTAAGATCCCGTTCTCATAATAATATCCCGTTCCGGCTGTATGCAAAAGCGTACTCGGATATCGGATATGGCATAAACAAAAGAGCTCCGGAAAATTCCCTGACAAATAGGATGCTTTACTCCGCTGGTTTCGGACTTGATGTGGTTACGTTTTACGACTTTGTGTTCCGGTTTGATTACAGCTTTAACCAGTTAGGGGAAAACGGACTATTTTTACACCTCAGGAATGAATTTTAAGCGCATCGTATGAAGGTAGCTATTTACAGCAGGGGTATCAGCACAGACCAGCGTCAGGACGTACAGTTGTTATTTGAAGAGCTGGCCAGGAATAATATCAGGCCGATCATCTTCTTTCCTTTTCTTGAAACGGTCCGGTCGCTCTTCAGCAATGCAGAGAGTATGCAGGTCTTCCATAATTCCGATGACCTGGAGGCCTCCATAGACTTTGTGATCAGCCTTGGTGGAGATGGAACTATGCTGGATACCGTTACCCTGGTGAAAAATAAAAACATTCCTGTGCTGGGGATCAATTTCGGAAGACTAGGATTTTTGGCAGGCATTGGCCGTAATGCGCTGAATACTGCCGTCAGAGCACTTGTAAACAGAACCTATGTAATCGATAAGCGATCCCTGATTCATCTGGATGGCGACAAGGAACTTTTTAACGGGATGCCGTATGCGCTGAATGAATTTGCTATACATAAAACAGATACCTCGCCTATGATAAAGGTGCATACCTATCTGAATGGGGAATTTTTGAATACCTATTGGGCCGATGGTGTGATTGTGGCCACCCCTACAGGTTCGACCGGTTATTCCCTGAGCTGTGGCGGCCCGATCGTTTTTCCGGAATCTGCCAGTTTCGTGATCACTCCTGTAGCCCCGCACAATCTGAATGTGAGGCCCATCATCGTACCTGATAATAATATTATTTCTTTTGAGGTAGAAGGCAGAACGGATAGTTTTATATGTGCGCTGGACTCCAGAAAAGAAATCGTCGATAAAAAAATTCAAGTGGCTGTCCGGAGGGAATCCTTTAACATTAGTCTGGTCAGGCTTAATGAAAATAATTTCCTCCAGACCCTGCGGGAAAAACTGTCATGGGGCCTTGATACCAGAAATTAACGATTCATTTACAAGAAAAAGCAGCTCTGTGCGTTGGTTGTAAATTATTATCTTGTGGTTATGAAGAAACTCCTTCTTGCTTTTTTACTTATTTCCGGCTTTGCCGGAGCTTCAAAAGTAAGTGCACAGTATGAAAGCGAAGTGATGGAAGGAGAAATAGGTTTCTCTGCCGGAGTAGCACATTATTTCGGAGACTTAAATACAGGGGCTCATTTCAACCGTCGAAAACCCTCCTTCGGGATGTTTTTTCGCAAACAGTTTAATAATTATGTAGCCCTTCGAATCAGCGGTCATTATGCCAAAGTGGGGTATTCTGATATTTATAATGAAACCGAGTATCAAAAACGCAGAAATTTAAGTTTTAACTCTAATATATTCGAGCTGGCTGTTCAGGGCGATTTTAACTTTTTTAAATTTATCCCTGCCGACCCCTATCTGCGGTTTACGCCATACGTAACCATTGGCATAGGGGTATTCAGCTACGATCCCTACGCGTTCTACCGGGGCCAGAAGGTCAGTCTGCGAAGTCTCGGCACAGAAGGCCAGAGCACTACCGCATACCCGGATAGAAAACCATACGGCAGCATGGCAGTCTGCCTTCCGTTTGGGATGGGAGTAAAATATGCAATAAATCCACGTATGAACATTGGGCTGGAGATCGCACACCGGTTTACTAATACAGATTACCTGGATGATGTAAGTAAAACCTATGTTGGGATTGATAAATTTCCCAGTCTGCCTGATGGCGCACCATCCCTTGCGCAACTCCTGCAGGATCGCTCGAATGAAACAGGTATTCCTATCGGCATTGAAGGCCGGCAAAGGGGTCAGCCGAAACAAAAGGACCAGTATATATTGGCCGAACTCACCTTTTCCTTTAATCTTACTTCGTACCGCTGTCCCACAGCTGATTAATTTGCATACCTTCGAGCGCCAAAAAAAGGTATAAACTTCCTGAAAGATAAAATCGATATAAGCCGGCTTCCGTCACATATTGCTATCATTATGGATGGCAATGGCAGATGGGCGAAGGAAAAAGGTCAGGACAGATTGTTTGGCCATTTTCATGGAATAGAGAGTGTGCGTGACATCGTAGAAGGCTGCGCAGAATTAGGTGTCGGCTACCTCACGCTGTACGCCTTTTCCACTGAAAACTGGGACAGGCCGCAGCCGGAAGTAACCGGACTGATGGAGCTGCTCGGGCAGACCATCCGAAAGGAAACTGATACCTTAAACAAAAACAATATCAGATTGCATGTCATAGGTGACCTGACAATGATGCCGCAGCACGCAAAAGACGAATTAGACGAATCGATCGCCCTAACCAGTACCAACACCGGCCTGAACCTGATTATGGCACTGAGTTACAGTAGCCGCTGGGAAATTACGAGAGCGGTTCAACTCATTGCGGCAGAGGTAAAAGAAGGAAGGCTTGAACCGGAAAGTATAAATCAAACTGTTTTTCAACATTATTTATGCACAGGTGAATTTCCGGATCCTGAACTGATGATCCGCACCAGCGGTGAATTCAGGATTAGTAATTTCCTGTTATACCAACTTGCGTACGCAGAATTGTATTTTACAGACGTAAGGTGGCCTGACTTCAGAAAAGAAAACCTTTATGCTGCCATTCTCGACTACCAGTCGCGTGAACGCCGGTTTGGTAAAACGAGTGAGCAGATCATGGTTTAACAAAAAGTTTTAATAAATCACTTTAATTTGCCCCACACTAAAAATCCCGGAATGCAGAGGATCTCGATGCCAAGTATGTTTTTGTTGGCAGTTGTTTTTTTTACGGTCTCCTCTGTTCGTGCGCAAGCGCCTGCCGACACCATCCCAAATTCAGCTGACAGTTTTCCGAACTCCATTGATCCGCAACTTCTTGAACTCTCTAACACTAAAGTTCCTAAAGAATATACGATCTCCTCTATTAAAATTACCGGCACAAAATACCTCGATGAGCAGTTGCTGGTATCTATTGCAGCCATTTCTGTAGGCGATAAAGTGACCATTCCGGGAGGCGATAACTTCAGTAAGGCGATCAATAACCTGTGGAAACAAAACCTTTTTGCCAACATCCAGATCTATTTTACAAAAATTCACAATGGCAATCTGGACATTGAGATCAATGTTACTGAACGGCCGCGCCTTTCTACATTTACTTTTAAAGGCATCAAAAAAACCGACTCAGACGAGCTCATAAAAAAAACAGGATTGGTGAAGGGCAGGGTAGTGACGGAAAATACCAAACGAAGTGCGGTGGATATCATTAAAAAATATTTTACTGAAAAAGGATTTCAGGGAGCAGAAGTAAGGGTAGAGGAAATTAATGATGCTTCTAAAACAAATTCCGTAAACATCGTTTTTAATGTTACCCATGGCCCGAAAGTGAGGATCAATGAAATTAATTTCTATGGAAATGAATATATAAACGATCTGAAGCTTAAAAAGCAGATGAAAGGCACAAAGGAAATGACTAAGATCACCCTTTTTCCTTCTGAAGAAGTAAGTACTTACGGAACAAAAAAACAAACCAGTTTTAAGGAATACCTCAGCGATGTAGGATTTCTTTCACTGTCCAGGACAAGGGATTATCTCGACCCTTATTTCCGGTTTAAATTGTTCAGCTCGGCAAAATTCTCTCAGAAAAAATACGACGAAGACAAGGATAAGATTTTATCTTACTACAATTCGCTCGGCTTCCGAGATGCCAATATAGGTGCGGATACCCAATACATCAATAACAGGGGAAGCCTAAATATTGACTTGAAAATCAATGAAGGAAGAAGGTATTTTTTTGGAAACATTTCCTGGAAAGGAAATACAAAGTATTCTGATTCTATCCTGAATTTTATCATGGGAATAAAAAAGGGGGATATCTACAATGCACAGACCCTGAACAGGAAATTAGGAAAGGAAATGACCCAGGACGGAGGGGATATCAGTGGTCTTTATCAGGATGACGGATTTCTTTTTTTCAGAGTAGATCCGGTAGAGGTAGCTGTTTACAACGACACCATTGATTTTGAGATCAGAATAGTGGAAGGCCCGCAGGCGACGATAAAAAACATTACGATTGCAGGCAACGAAAAAACAAAAGAGCATGTGATCCGACGGGAAATAAGAACATTGCCGGGAGAAAAATTCAGCCGTCAGGATCTGATCCGTTCACAAAGAGAGATCTCGCAGCTGGGTTATTTTAATCAGGAAAAAATTGGCATCAACCCGGTTCCTAATCCGGACGATGGTACGGTAGATATTCAATATACCGTGGAAGAAAAATCTTCCGATCAGTTGGAATTGTCAGCAGGATGGGGAGGCGGTATTGGCCTGACAGGAACACTTGGTGTTTCTTTTAATAATTTTTCGATCAATAATATATGGAATAAAAAAGCCTGGGATCCCCTGCCTACAGGT
>JAYUXA010000019.1:0-4745 GCA_043753245.1 Chitinophagaceae bacterium | reverse complement strand
GTAATTTATTTTATGCATACGACTTTGAAAACAGCACCCGGGGAGGGTGGGCGTACAATGTGATCAACACAGCAGACTGGGTGCCCGATGTGCCTTTTTCAGTGCAGACGGTCGATGATTTTACTGCGATAAATCCTTTTCACGGTGCCAAAGCAGCCATGAAAAAACAAAAGTTTCCTAAGAATCTGGTGCTTCGGCATGTATACAACCAACTAAGCAAGCCAAGTAAAAAAGCCCAGAGACGCTACCAGAAATATCTGGGAAAAATGGTTTCCAAAGCAGTTAAAAAACAACTTCCAAATTTTGTGACACCGGAATATTATAAAAGCAACTATTATGTGAGAACGGGAAACACGATCATTCTGTATGCCGACCAGGACTATTTTAAACTGTATAACAATGAACCTTCTAATCCGAATATCTGGCAGCATCATCTTCCAAAACCTTATTTGTATCTGGCAGAAAAATTAAAGGAGTAACGGTAGTTTTAATCGACCACAAACAATCCTCTGAATTTCAGGAACGTCAATTCCCCGCTATATAGCCGGGCAATAACAATGAACGACCCTTCTTCCCCGTTGGTATAGGATAAGTCGGCCTGGATCACCGGATGTATGACCGGGTTGATCACGGCCAGGAATTTCAGGTGATCCGCTTTACGCAAACGGGTATTGGATTCAATAAGGTTTTCTAAAAGCTCCTTTACCATTTGCAGCATGCATACGCCGGGAACTACTGGCTGGCCAGGAAAGTGTCCGCTAAAGATACTGTGCCCTGCATTAATACTTAAAACTGCGGTAACGGCATGTCCGTTTGACGTTGCTGATTGAACCTCATAGAAATCTCCCTGTAACATTATCCTGGTATAGATTTTAAATTTATGGTGAAATGGAAATTTTTATGGGTGATGGTAACACTATCCGGCAACGTTTTCTTATTGAACTGCCCTATTATCTCCACCACGGTTTTCCGTTTAGAAGATCGTTCCATTTTAACCATTGCCGTTGAGGCAGTGTCAGTAATATAAGTATGGAAACCCCGGGATTGCGGAAATATATAATAATTAAACCTATCGTCTTTGCGAAGAACTGCATTGGAAGTGTCCTGTGATCGCATTAAAAGCAAGGCAAAATCATTGCGCAGTGTTTGTATCACTGCTTTTTTATTCATTTGAGGAATAATATGATACACCCGGAATTCTTTATTTTTTAAATAGCCGAAATCAAAGAATTTAAATCCCATTTCATTTGAAAACAAGACCCGCACACTGCTATCAGGCATTGTTTTGATTAACAACAGACCACTGAGGTATTTACCCGTTATCGTCACCTGTGCTTTATAAAGAGCTGTCGTAAATACCGGTGTAAATTTTTGTACAGTACCTACCGAACCGGTAGCGGGTCGAAGCCCCTTATATACAGAACTGCATCCCAGCAAAAGGCAGCTACTTAATAGTAAATAACGCATCGGGGAAGCTTGTGTTTATTTCTTTATTTGAAAAACGTATCAGGGTATTGTCACCTCCATTTTCATTCAGTTCAATCGTGTTCACGGAATAGTTTTTTTTATCCGCAACAATATTAATGGTTTTAAAGAATCCTCTGAGGCTTTTAGATAGCGGCTGCAATTCCACCAGATAGCCCGTAGCATTTTGAAATACCTTTGTCTGGAAATCGGTATTACTGAGCGCCGAACCCTGGAGGCAATCTACGATGATCTTATTGATCTGCTGAAAGACCTTATTGGCGCTCACAGAAAGGGTGTTTTTTTTCTCTCCGTCTTTTATAAAAACCTTGTCCCCATTAAGGATCATCAGGTACTGAAATGGCTGTTGATATTCCATGCGGACCAGGTTCGATTTTTTAAACCAGAATTTTCCACTGGAAACTATTTTTTCTGAAAGCATGCTGAGGGTTTTGACCTGCACGAAATCACTTTTAATGCTGGTGATCATTTTTGAGGCAGCCGTGAATTGTTCCCGGAAAGCAGGGAGGTCCGTAACAACGGAATATCCTGGGTACTGTGCCTTTACAGGAAGCCATAATGCACAGATCAGCAAGATACCTGTCAGTTTATACATAGGCTTTCAAATTTAGCAGTTTATCCAGTCTGACGATCTTATACCCTTGCCGGGTTGCATACCTGATGAATTCCGGCAGTATTGCCAGTGTAACCCGGCTGGTATCGTGAAATAGAAAAATAGCGCCCGGCCGTAGGGCAGCGGTCATTCTTTTCAGTAATTTTTTTTCATCTTTTACAACGGTATCCATGGAGCGGACGCTCCAGCCAACCGGAATATAGTTTCCCCTGAGGATGGCTTTTTTGAGATTTGGATTCATGACCCCATAAGGAGGACGAAACAATCTGGGGCGCAGGCCTATTTCATTTTCCATGGTCAGGCTCATCATCCGCAGGTCTGAAAGCATTTTCTTGGCAGAAAACAGATCAAACCAGAAATGGTGCGAGTAACTATGGTTGCCGATCAGATGGCCTTCTTCATGAACCTGCGCAAAAAGTGATTCACTGCCGGCGATACGGCTGCCAATACAGAAAAATGCCGCCTTTACATTGTTCGTTTTCAATACCCGCAATACTGCTGAAGTGTAATTTTTTTTCGGACCATCGTCAAAGCTCAGCGCTATCTCTGCTGCATCAGTTTGCGCCGAACAAACGACAGGCATAAAAAAATTACTTTTTATAGAAACGCAACCATAAACAACTATTAAGGAATAGACCGTTGCCAGTGCAACATACATTAACCAATACACCGGGTAGCTGATATCATATCCAATCAGAGAAAGGAGGAAAATAAAAAATAAAGCAGTAGTATTTCTGAACGTTAACATGCTGAAACCAATAATAAAGAATGGTGTATGTTTTGATAATGCGTATAGATCAATATTTTTTTTACCGGTTTTTCAGGTTGGTCACCATTCTGAAATATCCGTGGAAGAAATCCATCTTTAACTATATTCACAGCCAGCCACAGGGCAAAAGCGGAGGAAGTAGGATACTCACCACACAGGTGTTTGTAATTGATCAGCAAGTTTTTATTGAAAATGGTTTTCTGCAACTGATCATATACCTGGTCCGTGCCCAAATCACCATTTTTACCGGTTATTACCACATCAATAGATTCCAGACCAACTGATCCGGAGGCAAGAAACGATAAAATATTCTTTTCTATTTCTGCCCTATCCACCGGTTTATAAAAAGTAGTAAAAGCGTCCAGTCTGGCATAAGTAGTTACAGAAGGTTTACCAGAAAGTAAAAAGAAACAGGATCCTTCACCTGCTATGGTTCCTTTTGTGCCGGAATTAAGGAGGTCTGCGTTGGACACTGCACCCTGTTTATACATTCCTGTCCGGTTTATTATGGCATGACTTTGTTCTGTTATTTCATCGATAGCCCCCACCAGCACATTGCTGTCCGGCTTTTCCATGATAAGCATTTTACTGTCCAACAGCGCGCTTTCAAAAGAAAAACCTCTGTGTACAAACGTATTATTATACGTATGGCAATGAAGTAGGAGTGCAATCTGAGCCCCGATAGTGTTGTGGGTAGACTGAATAAAAGGCGTCGGGGTAAGTAACTCTTCCTGATGAGTGACCATTTTTGAAAGGAACAAACCCGTATCCTGCATACACCCATAAGAAGTTCCGGTAACGATGGCATCGGGAATCACTACAGCTGCTTCACTCAAACACTCCAGTGCCGATGCCACTCCCATCTTTACAATGCGGCTCATGCGGCGAATCATTTTTATATCAATGATCGTTTTATAATCAGGTTCCGCACAGGATAAACGATTACCGGTATACTCCACCAATTCATCCAGCAAGGGGAGATGCCCATGAGTTCGCTGCGGTGATATATTTCCTGTACCGTTTACAAATAGCTTCATCTTATACTTTTGAAAAGATCAGTGAAGAGCAATTTCCTCCGAAACCAAATGAATTAGACAAAGCATGCTCTACCGTCTGATGTGCTAAAAAAACAGTCTGAGGAATAAAAGGTAATTCTTTCATAGCAGTTTCAAAGCGTAGGTTGGGGTATATGAATCCCTGCTGAACGGCCAGCGCAGAAAATACAGCTTCCATACTCCCACTGGCTCCAAGGGTATGCCCGGTAAACGATTTAGTGGAGCTCATTGCAGGATACAATGGGTCGAATAATTTTTTGATGGCAGTACCTTCCGCTATATCATTGTTCTGGGTGCCTGTTCCATGCAGATTAATATAATTAATTGCTGAGGGAGCCAAGCCGCTTTGTTGTAATGCGCCCTGCATGGCCAGGTACGGACCTTTCCCCTCCGGTGAAGAAGCGGTTTGATGATAGGCATCATTGGCATTGCAATAACCACTGAGCAGGCAATAGGCAGGTTTGTTCATTTGTTTTAATACCCGCTCAGATACCAGTACCACATAACCGGCGCCTTCACCAATATTTAATCCTTTTCGGTGTTCATCGAAAGGTTTGCAAGGATCCTGATCGAGGATCATGAGCGTGTTAAATCCATTGAGGGTAAACCTGGTCAGTGCATCCACTCCTCCTGCAACGGCAACATCCAGCATCCCGTGTTTAATCATCCTTGCGGCAAAGATGATTGCATTGGCAGAAGAAGAACAGGCCGTGCTGATGGTAGTCATAAATTGATTGATCCCTAACCGGTCGGCTACAAGTTCTGTGATGCTGCCACACTCATGATGGACAATATTTCTTAATTTACCTTTAGCAGGATTGAA